>JASJDH010000106.1 GCA_030065175.1 Leptolyngbyaceae cyanobacterium MO_188.B28
ATATTCTCTAGCTGATAATCCGTCAGACTAGAGACCCCATAGCTCAAAAGGCTTCCCCCAACGCCATACAGTAGGAGACGGTCTTGAGAAGTTTTTAGGGTTTTATCTAGACGGAGCCAAAGATACGCCAGACAGCCTAGCCATAAGAGGTAAGCAATTATCCCCAAAAATCCCAGTTCCCCAGCAATTTGGGCAGGCGTATTGTGGAGTTGTTGCACATGGTCTGACCCCGTACCTGTCTCAATGGGGCGGTAAAGATTGTAAACTCGCGATAAGTTCCCCGGTCCCACCCCCAGTAAAGGACGACTTTGCAAAATATTTTGCACAGCCTGGAGCATAAAGTATCGATCAAGAACGGGGCCATCCTGAATCAACACGTCTGCCGTCCCAGCTTTGTTTGATAGCCAATGAATCGGAATGGCGCCTCGAATCCGAGGATTGCTAAGCAAGATGAGTGTCCCCGCCAACAGGACGAGTAAACTCCCTAATATAAGTCGTCGCCGCTGCCTACCCCGACTCCGTAGAATCGCCACACCAAAACTCACCAGCAGTAAGACCAGCGTCCCCAATATAGCCCCCCGCGAACCACTGGCGTACAGCGCCGCCGCCGCCAGGAAACTGGCTATGCTACATCCCCATCGTTTCCAACCCCGCTGTGACAGCGCAAACGTAACCATTAGGGGCAGCATCAAGTTGAAATATCCCCCTACAAAATTGTGATGGCCTAGGGGCAAAGGATTACGAATCGCTGCATAAAAATCGTTCGACAACCACATGGCGGGATCAGGACGCCATAGCGCCAAACTAATCAGGCTGGTTACCGTCCCAACCAAGACAATCGCCAACCAAGCACGTTGGAGTGTCAATCCGGCAGGTCTTATCCAATTTCGCAGGGTATACAGCAATAGTCCATAGCTAGCCGCCAGAACAAAATTCCATGCCGCTACTTCTGAAAACTCTGCTAGCGCCGAGGACAACGCCATCACTAGAACAGTAAAAACCAATCCCCAATCAAGACCATGTCCTAGTCTTCGAAAGGGAATGTGAAACTGGCGCAACAGCCAAATCAACCAAATCCCAAAAGCCAAAAAGCCCGTCTGCCAAATAACAATCCATGGCCAACCCACCATGCGGACATAACTGTGGGGCAGCCCCGTAAAGAAAGCCAGAATCAGTAGGCAAACATAGCCTATCCACTGACCTCGCCATGAATAGGACTTCTGCAGGGAAGAAGCCTCTGGAGGAGATGATGATGTCATGAGATAGCCTTGGAAGTTTTGTTCAATACGCCCCCTTGCCAAATAGGAGTATACGAACTGTTTCTAGGAGAATTTCCAAATCCAGATTCAACGACCAGTTGTCGATATAGTACAGGTCAAGTCGGGCGGCATCATCAAAATTACCGATATCAGAACGTCCAGAAACCTGCCAAAGACCGGTAATCCCAGGCAATACTTGATGACGGATATGGTGCCAGGGGTCAAATTGGACCACATCGCGTAGGGGCAATGGCCGCGGTCCCACCAAACTCATCTGCCCCCGCAAGACGTTAAATAGTTGGGGTAATTCATCTAAGCTTGTCCGCCTGAGAAAGGCGCCAATGGATGTAATCCGAGGATCGTCCTTGATTTTGAACATGATCCCATCGTGGGTTTCATTCCGGTTTTCGAGGCCAGCTTGTAAATCAACCGCATTGGTAACCATGGTGCGAAACTTCCAAACTTGAAAGATTTGACCGTGCAAGCCCATGCGTTCTTGACGAAACAACACTGGACCTGGGGAAGAAAGTTTGACGGCGATCGCAATCATTAAAAATAGGGGCGACAAAACAATCACCCCCAAAGCCGCCCCGAAAAAATCCATCCACCGCTTGGCACGGTAATCCAAACCGCCAATTAAAGGCGCCGCAATTCTTAGGGTGGGCAGGCCTGCAAAAATTTCGGGGACGCCCCGACGATAAAGCATTTCCCGACTTGACGGCATCAGTCGCAAGGAAATCCCAGACCGACGCAACTTCCAGTACAGACTTGACGCTAAATCCGCCTGGGGTAAATCCTGAGCTAAGACTTCTCGGGCTTTAGAATCCATAATTGCTTGGAAAATAGCTGGAGAGTTAGCCATTGAAGACAGAGCCGCTCCCGCAATTTGGTAATGGGAGCGCCGCTCCAATGACTCGGAGAGTTTTTTTAAGCAGTTTGCAGGCGCAATTAAAAAAACAGCCGTCCGCGTCTGAGATTGCTCAAATTGCCTGAGGGTCAAATTAGCTATCAGTCTGGCGGTAATCACCAGCACGATGCTACAAAACCAAGCGGTGAAGAACAGCGATCGCGGTGGATCCAGCTTGGGGTCATAAAAGTAACCCACCACCAAAGCCAACCAGTAAACCACACTCACCAACTGCCCGGCCTGAACATAGTTTCTCGCTTGGGTTGAGGCGCTGTATAATCCATTTCGAGCAAACAACACAAGCGTCAACGCCACAAAAATCCAGAACAGGCTAGGAAGTCCAAACCAAACCCACCAAACCAGTTTGGCGGGAATAGGCGAATAGAACTGATTTAAATATCGAGCAATTTGCCAAGCAAGCGCCAAGGCGAAAATATCGCTTAAGAGCAGCACCAGTAACCGCTGCCACCGCCAAGGTAAAAGCGGGTGCGACTTGATGCGATGGGGAGCGCGAATATCTTTTGTCGGGGAGTCAAGGCGTTCAACAGACCGGTTCTTCATATCAATTGGGGCTAGATGCTGTAACCCGAGGGGACATTACGTCAGGATTATCGGGGATGTAGGCGCAGAAATTCCTGAGGGGCGCAGATTCAGTATTCCGCAATCCCACCTAGAATCCCTCATGGGATAAATATTTTGTAGAAGCACGACGGTTGGTTGAATGAACAAAAGACTTGAAAAGGAGCACAGAATGACAATGTGTAGGCGTTTCCTTGAACAGAGACTAAGCTTGAGTCGCCAACTCCCTAACTCCTCGCATAATAAATTTATTCAACTTAAAGATGTCCGTTTTAGTTTGTGGCGTATTAACTGAACCCCAAACAGTGCTAGAAAGGCAGGATTATTGATCAGGTAGCGCCGCCAAAGTCGTCGAGGTTCTTTGCAAAGGCGATACAACCATTCCAATCCCAGCTTCATTAGCCAACGGGGAGCTTGAGAAATCTCTCCGCTATGGAAACTAAAGGCGGCGCCCACTCCAATCATTACCGCCGCCAGTTTTCCCTGTTGTCTGGCCATCCATCGCTCCTGCTTAGGACACCCCAAGCTAACAAATACGACTGAGGCGCCCGACCGATGAATCCGTTCGATATCGGCTGACTCTTCGGCTGGGGTTAAAGGCCGAAAGGGAGGAGCGTGACTGCCTGCAATTTTCAATGCGGGAAATAATTTTTTCAGATTAAATGCCAGTTTTTGCAATATCGGTTCCGTGCCGCCGTATAAATAAATCGGTAGACTGAGTTGCGCCGCACGATCGCAACAAGCCAACATCAAATCTGGCCCATATACCCTCGTTTGGCGCTTTGCCCCCAACAACCGCAACGCCCAAACCAACGGCATCCCATCGGGCGTTACTAAGGCGGCATGATTCAGGATTTGGCGATAATTCGATTGCCAGTAGGCTGTCATCACCACATGCACATTCGCCGCCACAATATAGCAGGAAGTTTTAGAGGCAGCCCAGGTTTGGATGCGATCGCAAACATCGTGATAGCTTGTTACGTGAATTGGGATCCCTAGGACAAAGATGGCTAGTGACTGGCGAACCATAAGAAACTGTTGGGTAAACTTATAACCCTCACCAATTGCCCAAGGCTAGCATATACTCTATGGTCCACTTGAAAGACTAGAAATAAATTTAGGAAATCTAACAGCAATGAATGATGGAGAAAGTATGGAGATTTCAGCAAAAGCCAATCAAAAAATAACAATATAAAACTTTTTTGGTAAATATCCTCTCTTATTTTATTCGGCCTACAAATTGAAACCCTAAAATTATACCTCACTCCGCGATTCGAAATACCCAGATAGGCATAGAAGGTTTTCTAAGATCCACCAATATCTACTCAGTTTTAGCAGTCCAATATGCACAATCGGGGAATACCATGTTGCACATCATCATGTTCCAATGCAAATTAATCGAACCTATTCCCAGTCATTGTTTTCTTCATAGCCAAGAGAAACGATAAGATCGCCAGCTTGCTTCTTTATCAGTTCAATATGTTTAGAAGTAAAGTATTTCCGCCACTGATTCTTTGATCCACTGCGATAGTGGTTATACTTGCCTTTGCCTGGGGATCTGTTCTGGACTTTCTCAAACGAATATTTCCTAAGTAGTTTTGTGACGACGCTATCGTCAATGCTCACTTCACAAAACTGCATTAGCTTTTTAAACTCCTGTTCCTGATTCGAGCCAAATATCTCTTCAAATTTTACGATTTTTATATCTGAAGAATCTGCCGAACCCCATTCCCTCAGGGTAGAAATATAAGAGCGAAAGTCATTGATCCGCTCTGTCACTCCTTCTTCAATTGATAATTCATTCAAGAGTTTTCTTTTGTCGATCATCCATTGGTTTATCAATGGATGGGAGTATCTGATGGAAAAATAATCTGAAATGACAAGATCTCTTGGATCGCGCACCACAAAGAAACATCTAGTATTCTCAGGAGCAGAGATATGCTTCAAGTCTGATGGCCTGACATACAATGGACAAATAATAGCGCCTAGCGTATTGATTTTCGACAATCTATCAATGTAGCCTTCAGGTTGTGGAATGTAGTTATAATCGGGATTTTCGATCCGAAGCATAGCAGAATTTCGAAATAATCTATCCGAAAACACTTTCAGGAACCAGCTACTTCCGGTTTTCTGGACACAGCAATGAATCACGCATTTGGATAGATTGACTGGCGGGGAAGTGATTTCAGTTAATTTCTCCCTAACATAGTTTTTATATCGGGAAAATCGCTTTAGCAAAAAATGAGACATCAATTGTCCTCCAGTGGGTTTTGCAGTTGTTTAACGACATTTTTTTCGTGGTTCATTTCAAATATAATTCAACACTTTTTTACTTCAAACCGACATTCCGCCCTCTCAACTGTCACACTCAGATATTAAATCTGAAAGCCTTGTCTAGATAAACTTTGAACCCTTAAAAAGTTCATGCGAACTACTCTTGAGCAATTCTCAATAATTCTTGACTATTGAGAATTGCAGCCTCTTTAGGGGCTGTAATCCATTGGATTCGTCATTAATTATTGGATGTGCCAATTTACTGGCGGAGAGTGGGTTCAAATTAGGTGAGATTCAGTATCTTAAACAAACAATCTAAAGGACAGCAGGATAGTGTCAAATTAATTATCCACTAACAATACTCCTATAGACTGCTTCTGTTTTAGTTGCTAACTGCCGCCAGGTATATTGACTATTCACTTTTTGCTTCCCTGCTTCCCCCATTGCCTGAGCCTTCAAAGGATTTTCTAGGAGATAACAGATCCGTTCCGCAACCTTCTCGGGCTGTTGAGCTACCAAGTAGCCATCTACTCCTTCAGTGATCACTTCAGCAACAGCTGGAATGTGGCATCCAATCACAGGTTTACCCAACATCCAGGCTTCAGTGTATACTCCGCCAAAACTTTCTTGGCTTGAAGGAACGCAGAGCAAGGTACAAGCAGCCAGAGCGTCGGTTTTCTCCTGTAAACCAACTTGACCTAATCTGTAAATTCTTGGATCTGCAACGCTAGAGAAGTATTGTTCAGATCGCTTTACAGGAGGTCCAATGAACACGAAATTCGCCTCGGGGATCCGTTGCCAAACAAAGGGCGCTGCTTTCAGAACTTGTTGGAAGCCTTTGTAGGTGTAGTGTTGTCCAAGGAATAGGATGATTGGTTCGCAAATTCCAGATCGTTCCTTGAAGGCTTCTCCATTTGATTGATTTGCAAGCACAGGGCCTATGCCGGTAACATGAATTCGTTCTTCCTGAACGCCTAGTTTCACCAAGGTTTTTTTCTCGGTATTTGTCAGAGCGATGACGGCGTCAGCTTGGCGATAAAGCTCAATATAGATGCGGTAACGCCATCCTACCCAACGGGGATGATGAGCGGGTGTGAACACAAAGGGAATGTCATAACGTCGGGCTAGTCGGAGAGAAGCATAGCTTAATCCTTCCCGACCTATCCGGATATTGTGAATCAAATTAGCTTTAGAGGTAAAAGAGGAGAGTTTTGGCGTTAACACATTGGAGATTATCGGTAAAGCTAACTCCATCAGAGGGTAATAAATGGGTAAGCAGAAGCCTAGTTTGAGCTTATCCCAGAGAGAAAACCCCAAACGGTGTATGGAAATATCATCACGGATGTAATCTCGACCTTTTGAAGGCGCTTTCAGGGTGGTGCCTAGCAACCAGTCAGAGCGGTTAGTGTCCCAGTGACTGATGACCTGAATTGAATGGCGAGATTTAAGTTCCTGCGCCAGAAAATGTTGGTGAATTTGTGCTCCGCCAACACTTGGTGGATAAGCCGTTAACGTATAAACCAGGTCCATAGAATTTCTAAAATCATAAAGAATTGTTTGCTGCTATCTGGTAAAGGCTAATGGTCTGCTCAGCACATTTTTCCCAACTAAATTTAGCAGCTTGCTGAATTGACTTTTGGGAGAGTTTAGCGCGCAGTTCTGCATCCTCGACAACCTGCAGAATTGCCCCACATAACTCATCTTCCTGCTTGGGATTAATTAAGATGCCAGCTTGATCGACAACCTCAGGAAGCGCACTGGTATTCGATGTGATGACAGGTACGCCGCATTGCATGGCCTCTAAGGGCGGCAGACCAAATCCCTCATAGAGAGATGGATAGACAAAAGCAAGCGCGCCGCTGTAGATTGCGCTCAAATCATTGTCTGGGATATATCCAGTAAAGATAACTCGTGACTTAAGTTGAGAATTATCTTCAACGATTTGGAAAATTTCAGCATTATTCCAGCCGCCTACGCCTACGAGGACAAGATTCAACTCTAACTCGGGTTTGACAGAAATTGTTTCGAGAAAACAACGGATAAGAAAGCTAAGATTCTTGCGAGGTTCAAGGGTACAAACACTGAGCAAATAAGGAGTCTTTGGAATCTTGTACTGATCTAGGGTAGAAGCAACTATTTCCAAATCAGTCACAGGATAAAAATAGGAACTGGCCGCCAAGGGAGCAACAAAAACCCTCTCAGGCTTCATACCTGTATAATTGCAAAAGTCCTCTTTAGTATTTTGAGAAATACAGATAATCCAGTCACGATCGCGATCAATACTCTCCAGTATTCTATGGAAGTCTCGGCATTTCTTGGGAGTCATAAATTCGGAAAAGCGTACGGGTATTAAGTCGTATATTGTTAAAATACGTGGTAGTTTTCCTAAATACTCCTGGGGCATTAAAGAATTATAAGGGCAGTGATATACATCATATGATTGTGGGGTAAATTGTAGACTTTCAAATAATTTGGATAGACTATCAAATGGAATTCTGAGAGCTTGAGCAAGTTTATAGAGAATGGGTTGCGTTTGGATGGTTGTATGAATTAGAGTCCGCTGAAATTGCACAATCCCCCGATAAAATCTTTGTGAGAAAACGCGATTGGCATAACTTTCATGTAACAAATTTTGTAGTTGAGGTTGATAGGTTTCTAGATACAATTGCGCACTAATTTCATCCCAGCCACTACTCTGAGCATTCAATGCAATTGGAGCAACCTCAAGAGACTGGCTGTAAATGAGGTGTGAGAGTAATGACTCTACAACACGAAATACACCTGTTCTGGCCTTCGGATTGGCATAGCCAGCCCCAAGTATTGAGATATCGTAGGCAACTTTCACAAAATTCAAAAAGGGGAGTGATATTTAGTGGGTGACAACGCTTTTAATCAGATAAAACAGCGGAATCAATCTAACCCGAAGTTTAAGCGGAATCAATGAAACGATTAGGGTTATGAGGAAAAATCTTAAAATGCGATCGCGTGCATAAAAGAACAGACCTGCTATACCAAAAAATGCTCGATAGAATTCGAATTCTGAACTCCAGTGATGGGGTGATTTAATACTCAAGAAAGCTTCCCAAAGGAGAACAGGAGAATCATTATTTTCGAGCCAGTACTTTACTGAAGGTAAATAGAGATGATCTTGGCGGCAGAGTGCAATTGCTTCACCAATCACGATAATCTGGCAGCCCTTCAATTTTGCACCATAAGTATAGACAGCATCACTGTAATAATGAGGGAAACGCTGATTATCAGGATAGTCAATTAATTTAACTGTGCGACTTGGAATGCAAACAAAGTTTCCACTGAGTGCGTCACAGCTTATGCACTCCCCCTTAGAAGCATGTACCGGCAAAACTTGACTCTTTGTCCTTATCAATCCCCCATAACTAGGTTCCAATGTGTCGGGATCTAAAGATTGCCCTCCTACAATCGCTGATGGATTATTCTGACAAGCATTCAGAAGTGTTTGAATGGAGCCTTTTTGAGGTAAGCAGTCATCATTTAACCAAATAAGATAGTCAGCATCTTTACTGACGGCATACTCCATACCCTTGACAATTGCCCCCGTCCACCAGAGATTACCATCACCCACTAATATTTCAACTTCAGGATAGCGTTCACGAACAACATCAGAAGTGCCATCAGTAGATGCATCATCGACAACGATAATTTTGTATCGATTAATAATATCTTGATGTCTTAAATTTTCCAAACAAGCCAACGTACATAATCGTCGATTATGTACGGGTATAATGATATATATAGATGAATTCATCTATATATCAATGAAAGATAGACGGACTTCAAAAAAACTGATATTTCTTTTGAATTACTCAAGTTTTTCATAGACTAATATTTCACCTATCCCAACATCTTCTAATCGATTCAAACTCATCCATAATTTCTATCATTTTTCTAATGTAACCCTCTCCGTTATATAAGGATGCTCTCTCCTTCCCCTTCTCGATTAGCACTTTTCGCATATCTGGATTCTCATAAAGCGACTTAATAGATAAGGCTATTTCCTCTTCATTGTCTGGGTTTACAAGCAAGGCTGCATTGCCTAGCTGCTCCTGGGCTCCAGGAACATTTGCTGCAATTACTGGGCAACCTAACGCAAATGCTTCAAGGGGCGGTAAGTTATCGGGACCGAAGAAGCTTACAAAAGTTAGGGCAAAGGCGAAATAATATAAAGCATATAAATCATTTCGAGGAACAAATCCCAAGAAATATACTTGCTGTTCTAAACCTAGCTGCTTTACTGTGTTCCTGACATGATTTTCATTCCCTTTGTCTGATCCCACAAAAACAGCAGATAAATGAATATCAAATTTGTCACGAAGCAGCTTAATTGCCAACAGTAAGCCTATGTGATTTTTGTGCGGCCAAAATTGAGCAGGATAAAAAATATAGTCTTTAGGAATATTGTATTTAACAAAGATATTTGAAAATCCTTTGGTGACACTTTTAATGGAAATTTGAGGTGTAGGAAAGGATAAAATCTTGATGCGCTCAGGGGCAATTTGATAAAATCTCTCAATCTCAGTCTTACCCCTTTGAGTGCCTGTTATAACATATGTTGCTCTCCTTAGGGCAGAACTAAACATATGTTCTCGAGTCGCCCATTCCCTCCGAGAATTAACTTCTGGAAAATAAGGCTGTAGACGATGCTGTAAGTCCCAGATGGTCAATACATAGGGAATTTTTGAAGTCAGACAATTTGGAGTAAATGACCAAACTAAATCTGTTCCATCTCTGCTGATAAAATCCCTTATGTACTTTGCAGCCCAACTTTCAACCTGGTATTGGATATCTGGGTTGGCTAATTTTTTAAGCAAAGCTGAACTATATCTCGTGATTATAGATGGAGCTTTCTCTATAAAATTAAGATGGGGATTAATAATCTCGATATTTCTAAATTTTTGATCTTTTTCAACTATATCTTGTCCAAAGCTATATAGTCGGAACGAATGAGTTAACTCAGAATCTAAGTTCAATAATGCTTGGATCAATTCATTTTCAAAGGTGTAACCTCCTCCACGTTCTGGAGACATGCTGAAGGTGCTTCCGAAGGGTATAGCAATTCTCATTTTCTTTTAACAAGAAAGTAAACACTCCAGGTATCCAAGCCAGCAGGTTGATCCGTCATCCAACCCCCAGAGGTTACTAATTCCATATCCAGAGATTCAAGTAGAAAATCAATCTCCGGCTTGAAAAGATACCGCATACGGTGGGATTCTCGTATCTCTTCAAAAATCTCATCTTGAGTATTTTGAATAAAGACTTGGTAATTGACTTCAACTAAATTGTCATTAGGGTTTAAGTTTGGCTCAGCAATTCTTGCTATATTCGTCATGCCATCCGTTAAACGCTTAACCCGAACAGTAGGCTGTTCACTTAAAACGGCAGGTCCATACCAAACGTCAAAGATAAAAACGCCTCCCGGTTTGAGATGCTCTTTCACTGTACTAAATGCTGCTCTCAGATCTGTATTTGTGGTCTGATAGCTAACAACATGAAAGAGGGAGATTACGACATCAAACTGCTGTCCTAATCTAATCGAACGCAAATCACCTTCAGTAAATTGGAGAAGATTCTGTTGCTGGGCAGGAAGTTGAGCACACCATGCATGACACTGGGCCAACATGTCCGGACTACGTTCAATACCATGAAGGTGATAGCCTGCCTGAGCAAGAATTTCAGCATGACGTCCTGTACCACTGCCTAACTCCAATAGCCTTTTGGCGTTGGGAGCGTGTTTGCGGAGCAGTTTAATAATGAATTGCCCTTCTCCTTGATAATCTTTGTCGCGATAGAGCAGATCATAGTATTTGGCATAGGCTCCAAATACAGTCATGCAAGTACCTCCTTCAAGGCAGTGGCGACTTGCTCGATGGCGTCGTCGGTGAGAGCGGCGCCACTAGGCAAGTAGAAACCACGTCGAGCTAGTTTTTCCGCTACTGGACAACTCTCTTTGGCAAACAAACCCATTTTGCGAAAAACAGGCTGTTCATGCATAGGCCAGAAAAAGGGGCGGGCGCCAATCTTGCGGGCCGCCAACTGTTTCATAACTTCTGCTGGAGTCTCGGATCGCTCGTTGCAAAGCACCACACCGTACACCCAATAAATGTTCTCAGCATAATCAGTGCGAGGCATAGGTTGTTGCAAACCTGAAATATTTGCCAGTAGTTCATTGTAGTATTGGCCTATCTTTCGCTTGCGGATCAAACAAGCTGGTAGCTCCTCCAGTTGGGCGACACCCACAGCAGCCTGAAGATTCGTCATGCGGAAGTTCCAACCTAGTTCTTCATGAATAAATCGTTGTTGGGGTTGGAAACAAAGGTTTCGTAAAGAGCGGCATCGTTCAGCCAATTCTTCGTCATCAGTCAACACCATGCCGCCTTCCCCCGTAGTGATGTGCTTGTTAGCATAGAAGCTGAAGGTGCTGATATCACCAAAACTGCCGCATGGTCTACCTCTATAGGTCTGTCCATGCATTTCTGCAGCATCTTCGATAATAGCTAAGCCATACTGATCAGCTAATTTTATTATTGGGACCACATCCACAGGCAGCCCATAGATATGAACCACCATAATTGCCTTGGTGCGAGGGGTAATCTTCGTCTCAATCTGGGCAACATCCATATTCCAGGTGTGGGGGTCGGAATCTACTACAACGGGTATTGCACCTGCCCTTACAATAGCTGTCGCACAGGAAATGATGGTGAAAGTTGGCAAAATCACCTCGTCGCCTGAACCGATTTTTAGAGCTGCGATCGCAACCTCTAACGCAGCAGAGCCATTACATACGGCGACACCATACTTTCGATTTACAAGGGTTGCAAATTGAGTTTCAAACTGTTGGACGAATGGACCTTCTGACGAGATCCAACCCGTATCAATGCATTCCTGGAGATACTTGCTTGCATTCCGTGCTAAGTATGGTTCATTAACAGGAATAGGTTTCATAAACTAGTCAACTACTTTAGTTTGCGTTGCGGGGATACCTCGAAACCTTGTTTTATCCTGTTCTCCTACATAAGGACCTTGTTTCACCTCTATCATCTCAACTTCTTCAAGCACTTCAAAACCATGACCGCCTTGAATCAGCAGGATTACATCTCCAGATTCTAGAATGCGACTCTCTAAGTAATTTCGCTGATCGCTATAGAAATCAACTCGTAACTTTCCCTTCTTAATCAACAAAACCTCCTGTGTATACTGAACTTCCCGTCGTACGGGATTATGCACATGAGGAGGGATCACTTTACCTGTCGGATGGCGCATGTAAGCAAGTTGTTGAGAAAATTCGCCGGGCGTAAAAAAATGAACCCCCGGCTCATGGAAATGATGGCCGACAATGATTGCCAAAAGCTTGCCATGATAGGTAATTTCATAAATCATGATAAGAAAAATTTCGAAGTTAGGTGTATCAGAAGCAAAGTGTATTAATCTCTCACAGCCAAATATTTAATACCGGGAGTTTACGCTTATTTATGAACAGGGTGATTCAGGCGAAAAAACAGCATAACAAATTTACATTAGCTACTTTTTCTGATTGAGTCGTTTCCTGATGTAGTTAGGATTCCCTAGGTACTTTATAAAGCTATCAAAAGAGCTCTAAGCACATTACGTATTCTTTACAATCAAATCAATAGAGGTTTTGGAATATACACTAACCAAGTGAAAGAAAAACGGCAAATCCTTCCATATCTAAGATTTCATAGATAGGTTTGCCCGTTAAGCGGTAGCATCACAGGTGTGGCTATGAGTCCAGATCCATTTCAAATAGTTCACCGATGCGTAAGATTACTGTAGTTTGCGACCAAAGCCGCACAGACTTTTTCTGGCTGCTATGCCAACGCCCTATCTAATTAAGAGTAGCAAGAGCGATAAGCATCCTTACTTGTATGGCCATGATTGTCAGCCTCCGGATAACCCCATAAAAGATGTAGCAGAGGTAGAATCCCTAATAGAAGTATATTGAGTGGTTTGTTAGGTTGCTTGCGCCACACTTTCCCGCTTCGCAATCGATTTAGGAGGGTGCTAGGATGGGGATCCATAATCTCAAATTCAGGATTGCATACAGGTGATACGCTTTCTGCTGAATCGATAAGAAACGATCAAGGCTAAGATTTAACGTGACATATAATCTATTTGAACACAATCTTATTCAAAATTCATTTGACAATTTCAAGGATAAAGTGACAATAGATATTTTTACCTAAATCAGTCTTATTTCTAAGTGCAAGTAGCTGATAACGCATACCATATTTTACGATGGGATTCAGAACTCTTTGCTTCAGAGACTTTGCACTATATTTACGTGATGATGGGATTCCAAAACATCCAAAATTCACATATTCTTTTGCACTTGGGTCAGAATACCCTTTGCCATAATATTCAGGTGTTGAATAGGCACAGTGATGAGTGTGCAAATACAGAGGTGAAATAACTACCTTTCCACCTGGCCTTAAAATCCTCTCTATCTCTGCGATCAATTTAGTATCATCATCCTTCATAAACATCTCATAGGCGCATTGAAGTGACATGCCAGTTATAGATTCACGATCGAAGGTGGTAGCGGTTGCATTTTCAATTCGATAATAGGGTAGATCTTTATAATTGCCCCCTACTTCATCAAGATCAATCGCAAATGCTTGAATACGGAAGTGTTTTCGTAGTATTTCCGCCCAGGGTGAATTCGCTGCGGCAACATCTATATATATATCTTCCGATTCCCAAGTGCTTAGATCTAGACGCTCAGCCGCAATCCAATGTTCAAGTAACTTCTCATCCCAGACTGGACTAGCGATTCCACCATGGTAGTTAAATGGGAAATAATTAGATTGTTGAAACTTAATAAAACCATCTGGAGAAGGAGAATAATCTTGAACTAGAACGCCTAAATCTGCTAGATCATTTTCAATTTGAATAAGTTCGTCTGAAGTAGGATTTTTATATTCCGGAGCACCTTTAACAGACCAGCAATAGTAACTTCTATGAATTTTTCTGGAAAGTAATTGATATGCTTTTTGAAATGATCCCAAAACACCATGTTTTTTAAATTTCTCAGCAATGTTCATAGTTTCAACTCCAAATATAGATCGTTTAATTCAAACTTTCTAAAGTTGCTTCAACACTATGAAGGCCTTAGTGGTGCAGAAAACTCCTGAAACCCTCATGAATAAAGGATTCTCACTGAGACACTGTTTTTGGACTCTAACCCTGAATTTCTACGAAGGCAATGGGTTTCAGCCCCTATTTTGGCTATTCTAGTAGTCTCAATTTGAGACTCAAAAAAGTTTTCTGCACCACCAAGCTATGAAGGCTCAGGTAATCGGTAGTCCCAGTAGTCAGGCTTTAGAATCCATGTCAGGAGAGTTGGATCACTCACGACTGCTTGTTGATGGAAAGCATATCCAGCATGATATTCAGCATAGATCTGCCGTTGAATCTGATCTAGCTTAGCTGTAATTGGAGTAGCGGAGGCGGGATGCTCTATGGAACGGATCTTCCGAAGTAGAGTTGCAGGTAGTTGGGTGAAAGACTTACCGCGTAATCGACGATAGAGGGATCGTAACTTTTTAATCGGAACAGGGATATGCTCTGTATATGTCGATGAAGTCGGGCCGGGGACAAGCTGAGGCGACAGTCTGTTGTCTTTGCGGAGCTGAGTATAGGAATCTGAAATTCCCTGGTTATAAGCCCGGCGACAGAAGTACTTTATCGTCATGCGGCTTGCAGAAACCCAGTGATATACCGAGGCTTCTGGATGATATAGGGCTTGATAACCATTTGCCTGAACATATTGAGAAACGTGACTCTCCCCATCGCCTCGATAGCGAATGAGTTCCTGAGGCATACTATCTGGATGAAACCCACCAGCTGACTCCAGCACGGAACGGCGGATAGCAAAGTTGCACCCGAAGATAAAATTGGGAGTGATGGATTTTGGCTGATCTCCAAGATTGAGAATGCTGAGCTGCCATAATACTTGCTCGCCGATTGCATTCGGCTGCCACATCGATAGCAGCCAGTCGGGTGGGGGAATCTCAAATTTTGGCAGATTTTTGCCTCCCACCATGGCAACATCCTCTTTAAAGCAGGCTTTAATCGTTTCTAGCCAAGTAGGAAATGCCTCGATATCGTCATCAGCGTAGACTAGAATATTGCTCTGGGCTTCCTGAAAACCTCTATGACGACCAGCGTGCAAGCCTGGATGGGGTTCGTAGATATACCGCAAATTGGGTAAGAGGGGTATGAATGCTTCAACTACATCCCTTGTGTTATCAGTTGAACCATTGTCAACGATAATGACTTCAAACTCAGTACTGGAGAGAGATTGACTCAACAGAGACCTTAGCACCTTCTCAAGTAGCACGGAGCGGTTTCTAGTGGGAATAATGACTGAAGCAAAGTCATTGCAGATCATGAGATTTTGCTAATAACTTTCTTAATTAGATGCTTGAAAGCTACTCTTAAATCATTAGTTTTAGGCTTTTTTGCCAATGAGGATCGCAGTTCTAATAGCTTCGGATGAATATAGACATTACCATTGTATGAAAAGCTATAATTCCCTGCCAGCTCGTTTTTAACAACAAGAAACATATTTTGTCTATACCACCAATTCACTTTCTCGTCTTGCCAGAACTTTTCTCTAAATGGGTCAAGAAGGCGATAACCATATTGTGAAAATAAACCGGCCCAATAGTCAGGATATTGCTCATTAAAATGATTTTCTCCAGTTTGATTTGGAACTGCCGCAGAGAAAATAATTCTATCACTGAGTAAAACTAAAGTCTGAATAAATTGATGGGCATATTCTGGTTGTAAGTGTTCAGCAACCTCTAAACACAAAAGCAAGTCGAATCTTTTTCCAATTTCTAGCACAGACAACTTACGTAGATCACATGCTCTAAACTCAGATATATCAATATTCAATTTATCTAGGGGAACATGCGAACCATCAATGCCAAGAACATCGTCTACCCCGTGTTCCTTGAACACTCGCAACCACTGCGCCAAACCGCAGCCAATGTCAATTACGCTGGTTAGTTCGATCTGTAAAATATCGAAAATGTAAGGCACAATCTGCTGTGCTGAAGAAACATTATGATCGGAATTGTAATGGTGTAGAACTTGCATGTTCGCTTTTTATTCTAAAACTAATGATTCAGTTTTCTAAGCCAGGCGCAGAATTTACCTTAAAGCCACTTATATTAAAGTATTTAGCCATATAAGCAAGGGACAGACATCTAAACCAAGTTGGAAACATCGCACCACAATTGTTATTACTACTCATTTCCTTGTGGCCATAGATCATCTGCTCTTCCAGCCGGAAAACAAATCCACCATCGTCAACCTGATTACACATTATCCATCGGAATGCCTTATGCAAAGCTGAGTCAATTTGAGATTGATAGGTTGGCACTAATGGAGCGAGACGGATCAGAATATCAATTGAATCAATATCTTCGCATGCACTAGAGTTGGATTTTACACCAAACCCACCTAAAGAATTTTGAGTGGCAAGAACATTTTGTACAATTCGCTCTCTATGTGGAATATCGATTCTGTCATAGAAGAAAAGAGGGTAAAGGTGATAAGCAAACTGAACCATTCGGGAACGTTGGTAGGGATCAGCTATGTCATATATCCCCCACATCCCTGTATTTGGATTGATTTTTTCCAGTAAATACTTTTGAAGGAAGATAACCACATTTTCTGCGTCTTTATCTTTCCATGAATCTCTTTGATATTGGAGTAGACAACCAATGTTCATCAACTTATTGTCAATATCATTAGTGTTTGAAAATGCTTGGTTCCAGTCGTAAGAACTAAGCCATTTCTCTAATTTATCCAGGTTATAGTATTTTTCTAAGAATCTAAAAGGAAAAGCAGGCTTTGTATCAAGATCTGTATAGGCGCTGATCATATGTAAAGCAAGATGTCGAGCCCCCCACCAGTCAGATTGATCATATATTTCATTGTCAACCATAGAATCATAGAAAAGCCCATCTTCTGCTTTTTGAAAACTATTGAAATAATCCGACCACTCCTTTCTTATATTAGATGATATTTTCTTAAAATCTCCTATCAAAGAAAGGGTCATGCAGGCATAGACTGAAGCATACAATGTTGTCTGACCACATGAAGCAGAATACCGATATTTGATTCCTGATTGATCGACTTGCATAGAAGTTATAAACCGCAAAACTTTTACTTTGAACTCATCAAAACAAAAGTTTTTGGGAGTAATGTCAATATTTTTGAGACGCTCTTCTATGCGTTCTTTACGTTTTATTCCTTGCCGATTCTTTAAATAGGCATGAGCTTTACCCTTCAAGTAACTGAGAGGTTTTTTAACAGTTCTAAGCATTTATTTCAATCCTCTTGAAGTGAAGCCATGTAGTTCAAATATATTTTTTAATAGAAAACTCTCAAGTTCTTATACTTTGGAGACCTCAGCTTTAACAGAAAGTGTTACCACTCCATCTTCTTTTGTTAAGAGATATCCAGTCCCATAAACATCAGATTGATCAATCATAAAATTGATGCAATTCTCGACTTTATCCGCTAATGTGCCTTGATGAGATCCAAGAGAAACTGTGACAACATAAGAGCCCGGTGTAAATTGTCTAGCTGGAATTATGAACCTCACTCGTCCTTTTGTAGGAATACTATGAGGTGGGGGGAATGCCATATATGTGTTGAAACTGCCTACCCTGATTCCCTCAAGAGTACTTATAATGAAACCGGCACCCGCTAGTCTAATGTCTTTTGGGGCTTTGTAATCTACATAAAGCAATATGTCTTCACTTTGGATAAAATTCCTTTGAGCTTCACCTTCTATAGCCCTAACACTGACACTATCTAGAATCCTCTTCATTCCTCCAAGTCTATTTGGATGATCGCCTAAATCCACTACTGCATCATTAAAAACCTGACCAGAAGAGAGATATTTTGATACCGATTCTCTAACATCTCCTTTGTATGCCACTTCACCTCTATCAAGCCAGATGCTTTTTTCAGAAAGCTCTTGTAACATGCCCATGTTATGGCTAACAAACAGGACCGTTCGTCCCTCATCCGAAACATCTCTCATCTTCCCCAAACACTTCTTCTGAAATGCTGCATCTCCCACTGCCAGAACTTCATCCACAATCAAAATCTCTGGTTCCAGATGAGCAGCAACAGCAAATGCCAGTCGCACATACATGCCGGAAGAGTAGCGCTTCACTGGCGTATCTAAAAACTGCTCTATCTCGGCAAAGGCGACAATTTCATCAAACTTGCATTTGATCTCCTCCCGGCTCATGCCCAGAATTGCCCCATTCAGAAAAATATTTTCTCGACCAGTCAATTCTGGGTGAAACCCTGTCCCTACCTCCAGCAGGCTTGCAACCCGCCCCTTGATCCGAATCCGCCCCGTCGTTGGCTCTGTAATTCGGCTCAAAATCTTCAGTAGCGTCGACTTCCCCGCCCCGTTGCGTCCGATGACACCAACCCGATCGCCCTGTTTAATCTCAAAGGAGACATCTTTTAGCGCCCAGAATTCTTCTCGCCTGTTTTGTGATTTTGTATTTTGAAATGGCCTAACCAAAGATTTTGCACCATCGGTTAATACATCCCGAAGCGCCTTATACTTTTTCCCTGCCTGTTCATGCCGAATAAGGTACTTTTTGCCAAGATCTTCGACCCTAATAATAATATCGGACATAACCAAGTCAAATAGATAACAAAAAAGCTCTGAAAATCAGGCTTTGAACAGAAAATTAAAGTTTACAAGCAAAAGTCAAACCTCGATAATTTCTGATTTATTCATAACGATTCCTACTCATATGAAGTAAATTCAGGCCTATGACTTCAAGTATTTTG
>JASJDH010000107.1 GCA_030065175.1 Leptolyngbyaceae cyanobacterium MO_188.B28
CGCTAGGTAAGCGCAAGGAAACAGAAGAATTCCAGACCATCCCACAAACACAAATCTGTCGCGCTTAAGCCAGTCGTCGAGGACGTCAAACCATCCTCTTTCGGCTGGCGCGCCCCCCATTGCTATGGTCATTTCAAATCCTCATTTAAAAAATCGTCATGGATTTGCTACCCAGAGAATACTAATCTCTTGCAACAAACTCAAGAGAAACTGGGTCACAGGTTTAGGAGTGGAAACCAGAAAAGTCCCCAAGCAAGAAAAAGTCACAAAACATATGGCAACTTTTCCGAGGTTGTCCCCCTAACCTAGGTGGGGCAGCGGATGAGCACTGCCAAGAAGGATTCAAGATTTCTAATATGATAGAGAGATATTCAAAATTTTACAATCTGACATGTAAACTCTAAGCGTACATTCCGGTTTTCCTAATGACTCCCTCTACTCAATTTGCAGATGATCTTATTCTTCGGCGAGAGATTTTGGGCGCACGCCGCGTTAGTAATTATTGGTGGGCCATTGTCATCTCGCTGGGCGCTAGCGGCTTCGTACTCTCCGGGGTCTCCAGCTATTTGAAAGTCAATTTACTGCCTTTTGCCGATCCCACCCAGCTGATATTTATTCCCCAGGGAATTGTCATGGGATTTTACGGGACTGCCGGGTTGCTGATGGCGCTTTACCTTTGGCTGATTATTTTGTGGGATATTGGGGGAGGATACAACGAATTCAATAAGAAAACCGACAAAGTGAATATCTTACGACGAGGATTTCCTGGGAAAAATCGCCAGATTGAGATCACCTGTGATCTGGATGATATCCAGTCAATCCGAGTCGATATCAGAGAAGGGTTTAATCCCCGAAGAACTCTGTATCTAAAAGTTAAAGGTCGGGGCGAAATCCCGCTGACCCGAGTCGGACAGCCCTTGCCATTGGCCGAATTGGAAAATCAAGGGGCTGAGCTCGCACGTTTCTTGCAGGTTCCCCTAGAAGGGCTCTAAGCTTAACCAATTGTCCTATCGAAATTAGAATGGGACATTTTGTTTGAATGGGGGCTTTGAACAATGCGATTGACTATCCAACGATGGTTTTTTTTGACGTTGATGATTGGCGCGCTAGCATTTAGCGGCTGCACAGCTTCAGATTCAGCATCTTCCAACTCTTCACAATCGGAGACCGCCACTTCTTCACCTTCTGCAGTTGCTCTCGGGCAGACCAACACCGCTGATTTTAATCTACCGAGTTTAGAAGGGGAGGCTACCGTTGAGCTGATTGTTAATGGCTCCTCGGTTATTATTCAGGTTGATGGCGACAATGCGCCGATAACGGCTGGGAATTTCGTCGACTTGGTCCAGCGAGATATTTACAATGGGCTGGTTTTTCACCGAGTCGTTCGAGAGCCCCAACCCTTTGTGGTCCAAGCCGGAGATCCTCAGGGGCGCGATCCTAACTTTCCCTCTGAACGTTTAGGCACTGGCGGTTTTATTGACCCTGACACTGGAGAACAGCGGTATATCCCACTAGAAATAAAGCCGGAAGGCGCTGACGCTCCCCTCTATAGCCAAACCTTTGAAATGGCCAGATTGGCTGGTCCGCCGCTGCTTAATCACGCCCGAGGCGCTGTGGCGATGGCTCGATCTCAGTTCCCTGACTCCGCTTCATCTCAGTTTTACATCACCCTTGCAGATTTACCCTTCCTGGATGGAAATTATGCTGTCTTTGGATACGTGAAAGAAGGGATGGATGTCGTAGACCAAATCCAGCAAGGTGATGTTATTACCTTAGCCACGGTTGTAGACGGATTAGACAACTTGAAACTGGTTGGCTCTGCTGGCGCTGAGGACAACGCCGAATAGCAGCTTGCAGGACATCGTCATCACGGGTGTGGGTCTAGTGTCGGCTCTAGGAGCAGATGCAGACGCCAACTGGACACAACTATTGACAGGGCGGTCAGCGATCGCCCTGCGTCAGCCCTTTCTCGACTTGCCCCCCTGTCCTTTGGCGATGGTGGGTAAACGCCCCATCCATTTGTCAAATTTAACCCGACAAGCAGTTCGGCAGGCGTTGTCAGATGCGGGTTTGTCTTACCCTTTGAGGGACTGTGGCGTCGTTATAGGGTCTAGCCGAGGCCATCAAGCCATTTGGGAAACCTTAGCCCAAACCCTTAATCAAAAAGGGCGGCTCCCTGCCAATGATTGGTTGGAAACATTGCCCCATATGCTGGCGATCCAAACGGCTCGCCAGATTGGTTCCCAGAGTAATGTTTTGGCGCCCATGGCGGCCTGCGCTACCGGCTTATGGGCGATTGCCCAAGGGACTCAACTGATCCAGGCTGGCCAATGTCAGCGGGTGCTTGCAGGGGCTGTAGAAGCGCCCATTACCCCTCTAGCTCTAGCGGGATTTGAAAGGATGGGCGCTCTCGCCCGAACCGGGTGTTATCCTTTCGATCTCTCCAGAGAGGGACTTGCGCTAGGGGAAGGCGCAGCGGTTCTGGTGATGGAATCCGCCGAGTTAGCAGCCCAACGTGCAGCGGCTAGCTACGGAAGGATTTTAGGGTTCGGCCTAACTGCAGATGGATATCACGTTAGCGCGCCTGATCCAACGCGACAGAGCGGCGGCGCAGCCATCCGACAATGTCTAGAACGCAGTGGGCTTTGTCCAGACGCCGTAGATTTTATCCATGCCCATGGTACGAGTACGGTCTTAAATGATCTGAATGAAGCGCAATTGATTCAGCAATTATTTCCTACCCCCATCCCCGTTAGTTCGACCAAAGGGGCGACGGGCCATACCTTAGGCGCGTCAGGGGCGATTGGCGCTGTTTTTTGCCTCTTGGCATTGAAGCATCAGGTTCTTCCTCCCTGCGTAGGGCTCGGCGCACCTGCCTTTGACTTGAACTTTGTCAAAACAGCCCAAGCTTGGCAGGGTGAGTCAGCCCTATGTTTTAGCTTTGGCTTTGGCGGTCAGAATGCTGTACTCGCCTTAGGGAAGGCGAAATAAATTAGACTGCCTGGGTCAAACGCCGGGTATTCTCCACTAAACTTTCAGCGAATTTATCGAAACGCTCAGCCAACTTTTGATCGATCAGCGCACCCTCTGAATCAAAGGCTTTCCAAGCTTGGCCAATAGCAATTTGTTCTGGAATCGCCCAGGCGTGAACCCAGCGCGTAATCAGCCGCAAATCGTTGAGAGCATTGCTATTGGACTGCCCGCCCAAAACGCTAATCAATCCCGTCACCTTATTTGAGAGCTGGTCAAAACTCATTAAATCCAAAGCGTTCTTTAGCACTCCGCTGACGCCGCCGTGATATTCCGGAGTCGCCAGAATCATGCCATCCGCCCTCATCACCGTTCTGCGAAGATACTCAACATCCGGATAGTTAGGGTACTCGTTTGATCCGTTACAAAAGGGCAGCTCCAGTTTGCGTAGATCAAGAATCTTGACCTCCGCCCCAAGCGCCTCGACTTTTTGCGCAGCGAGTGCTAGGGCATGGCGACTGGAGGAATTCTCTCGTAAACTACCGCCTATTCCAACAATCTTGACCATGATCATTCACTTCCGATACTTGGTGTACGAACGAATCCAACCAGAACACATGAAATCCATTTGAAATTCAAACAAAGCTAAAGAGGGAAATTTTGAAAATGAAGTAAAGTGAACTCGTTATGAGTTTGATTTTAGCATATGCTTGCGGTTCTCTACCTGAATTTGGAGTTCGCGTCAGACTTCCGCCAAGCAATGAATAGAGTGATTGTCGATTGGTCCAGGCGGCGCCCATGACGATTTCCCCCTTTACCCAAACCTCAGACTGAATGCGCATTACCCTGTAAGAGGTATCAGTACAGATTTTGACTTGGACGCTAGACTAGTCATTGGACACTTGAAGCGAATTCCCTCTGCCATGATGAAGCGTACTCGCAAGCAGATCCACAAGGAACACACCTCCACCTTTGGGACAGCGACAACTGGCCTTTTAACGGCAGGTTGGCTACTCTTGCAGAGCTTAACCCCTTTACCTGCAGCCCTGGCCCAATCAGATGATAAAGACCTTTCCTACGGCGAACTTATTGAACAGATCGAACAGGGACAGGTTAGAGAGGTCGATATTTATCCGTTAAGACGACTGGCTAAAGTCAAATTAGAGGGACAGTCTGAGAAGGATGAGCCTCGTCAGGTCGTTTTGTTTGCGGGCGATCGCAACGGCGAATTGCTCCAACATCTGCAGGAGCATAACGTCGATTTTGATGTCAAAGATGCTGCAGGCGGCAGCGCCCTTGCCTGGGTGTTGCCCAATTTATTGTTTGCGTTAGTTTTGATTGTGGGATTGCTGTTACTCCTACGTCGCTCCGTTAATGCCTCTGGCAATGCAATGAACTTTGGGCGATCCAGAGCCCGATTCCAGATGGAGGCCAAAACTGGGGTCATGTTCGATGATGTAGCCGGCATCGATGAAGCGAAAGAAGAACTCCAAGAAGTCGTCTCCTTCCTGAAAAAACCGGAGAAATTTACGGCGATTGGGGCCAAGATTCCCAAAGGGGTGCTCCTAATCGGACCTCCTGGCACGGGTAAGACGTTATTGGCCAAAGCGATCGCGGGGGAAGCGGGGGCTCCTTTTTTCAGCATTTCCGGCTCTGAATTTGTAGAAATGTTTGTGGGCGTTGGCGCTTCCCGGGTTAGGGATCTCTTCAAAAAAGCCAAAGATAATGCCCCATGCATTGTTTTCATTGACGAAATTGACGCAGTGGGTCGTCAGCGGGGAACAGGGATTGGCGGCGGCAACGATGAACGGGAGCAGACCCTAAACCAACTGCTAACTGAAATGGATGGGTTTGAGGGCAATAGCGGCATTATCATCATCGCCGCCACCAATCGCCCAGATGTACTGGATGCAGCTCTGTTGCGACCGGGACGTTTTGATCGGCAGGTGATTGTTGATTTACCTACCTACAAAGGACGCCTAGGCATTTTGGAGGTGCATGCGCGGGACAAAAAAATCGCCCCTGAAGTTTCTTTAGATGCGGTTGCTCGCCGTACGCCTGGATTCTCTGGAGCTGAACTGGCGAATCTACTCAATGAAGCAGCGATTCTGACAGCCCGTCGGCGCAAGGAAGCCATCACCATGTTGGAGGTTAACGACGCCATCGATCGACTGACGATTGGGTTAACCCTCACGCCCCTTTTGGACAGTAAGAAGAAACGATTGGTGGCTTATCATGAAGTGGGCCACGCCTTAACCGCCAGCCTCCTAGATCATTCCGATCCGTTGGATAAGGTCACCATTATTCCTCGTTCTGGCGGTGTTGGAGGCTTCGCCAGCTACATCCCCAAAGAGGAAAATGTTGACTTCAAGCTGGATACTTTTGCTGAATTACTCGATCAGATAACCCATGCTCTAGGGGGTCGAGCCGCTGAAGATATCGTTTTTGGGGTTGATGAAGTTACCGTGGGCGCCAGCAGCGATATTAAGGCGGTTACTGATCTAGCCCGCAAAATGGTTACCCGTTATGGTATGTCTTCTTTGGGGCAATTTGCTTTGGAAATTCCCAATAATGAGGTTTTCCTGGGGCGTGATTTCATCCCCCGTTCTGAATACTCCGACGATTTGGCCTCTAAGATCGATGCTCAAGTGAGAGCGATCGCGTTTCAATGCCATGAGAAAGCTCGACGACTTCTCCAGGAAAATCGTCCTTTGATGGATAAAATTGTTGATGTTTTATTGGAGCAGGAAACAATTGGGGGAGACCAGTTCCGAAAAATTATGGAAGAGTTTGCTAAGTCCCCAGAAAAAGAATTAGCAGTTAACCGGACTGGAGATTGATCCGCAGCGCTGGTGGGTGCATTAGGCCGAGAAAGTCCGGCGGCGAAATAGATGCAGGAGTTAAAGGGTAGACGTTCGGTAGAGTAATGGGTCTGCTTCCTGACTAAGTTTTCGCCAAAGGACGCTTTCCCCTTTCAGGGGATCGCTGTACCATCTAGTCAAACCTGGAAAAGGTAACCTAACAATCCAGCCAAAATTTCATAAAGTATGGAAAAAGCCTCAATCGAGCGCCTGTTACAGAGTCTCAGAAGCTCGGATGAAACGATTCGAGATCAGGCCACAGAGGAACTCTGGCGCATTTGGTTCCAGCAAAAGGGCGTATATGGAGCGCAATTATTAATGCAGAGTCAGACGCTCCTCCAGGCTGGAAACGTTCAACAAGCAGAAGAATTACTCACAGAAATCACCCAACACCAACCAGATTTTACCGAAGCTTGGAATCGTCGAGCGGTTCTTCACTATACCCAAGGAAACTATTGGCAGGCGGTTTCCGATTGCCAAAAAGCCCTTGATTTAACCCCTTACCATTTTGGGGCCCTTCATGGCCTAGGGCTGTGTCACGCGGCTTTAGGCAACTATACGGCGGCCATTCAGTCCTTTCGCAAGTCGCTAGAAATCCAACCCCACGCTCTGATTAATCAACGCTTGATTCTAGAATGCACGGCAAAACTGAGCTAGTGAACTGTTTGAACTGCAAGCCCCTTTTAGAGCAGCAATCCTTATGGCGCTGTGCATTGCAACTTCGCTATTAAGCTAAATTATTTGGCTTCTCCGCCTAATACTGAGCCATGCAATTCACTTGGAGCGCCAAACAGTTCTCGCCTTGTTTGGCTCCAAACACCTAAACAGGCAAATTCTATGGCAATCTGAGAGATGAAGTCGCAAATCAAGCATTCCTGCTACAGAATTTATCGATTAACCGCGTTATGCAGACCTTGCCAAATCCCGTTGCTTCTGTTTCTCAGCCCAGCACTGCCGCCCTTGACACCGCCATTCATCGCCGTAAAACTCGCCCCGTGAAGGTTGGAGATGTCACCATTGGCGGTGGTTTTCCAGTGGTGGTTCAATCCATGATCAATGAAGATACCCTGGATGTTGACGGTTCCGTCGCCGCCATTCGTCGACTTCATGAGATTGGCTGTGAAATCGTTCGCGTAACTGTCCCCAGTATGGCCCACGCCAAGGCGCTAGCGGAAATCAAGCATAAATTGGCTGCGACTTATCAATCGGTTCCCCTGGTGGCGGATGTGCATCATAACGGCATGAAGATTGCCCTAGAAGTGGCCAAGCACGTTGATAAGGTCAGAATTAATCCGGGGCTGTACGTGTTTGAAAAACCAAAGACGGGGCGATCGGAATACAGCCAGGTTGAATTTGACGAAATCGGCGAGAAAATCCGAGAGACTTTGGAGCCATTGGTGATCTCTCTGAGGGATCAAGGCAAAGCAATGCGGATTGGAGTCAACCATGGCTCCTTAGCCGAGCGAATGCTATTTACTTACGGGGATACGCCTGAGGGGATGGTGGAATCCGCCCTAGAGTTTATCCGCATTTGCGAATCGTTAGATTTCCGAAATTTAGTCATTTCCCTCAAAGCCTCTCGGGTTCCAGTCATGTTGACGGCCTATCGCCTAATGGCGCAGCGCATGGCTGAGCTTAATATGGATTACCCGTTGCATCTCGGCGTTACTGAAGCGGGCGATGGCGAATATGGACGGATTAAATCCACCGCTGGGATTGGCACGCTATTGGCCGAAGGCATCGGCGACACCATCCGAGTTTCCTTAACAGAAGCCCCAGAGAAAGAAATTCCAGTCTGTTACAGCATTCTCCAAGCATTGGGCCTCAGAAAAACCATGGTGGAATATGTGGCCTGTCCTTCCTGTGGTCGCACCTTGTTCAACCTAGAGGATGTTCTTCACAATGTTCGAGAAGCCACCAAACATCTGACAGGCCTAGACATTGCTGTTATGGGCTGTATTGTCAATGGCCCAGGTGAAATGGCGGACGCCGACTATGGATACGTGGGCAAACAACCCGGCTACATTTCCCTCTATCGAGGTCGAGATGAAATCAAAAAAGTTCCTGAAGAACAAGGGGTTGAGGAATTAATTAATCTGATCAAATCAGATGGTCGTTGGGTCGATCCGTAGATTTGGGTGTAAATGGCGATTCATATCCTCTTCTAAATTGGCTAGTATCTTTAAAGGTCGAATTCAGAAGTTGACTCTGCTTCCTCTTGGTTGCTTAATGAAAAGTTCCTTTCTCTTTATAAGGGTGTAGAAATTGTTCTGATTACACCTCAAAAATGAACTTAATCGCTAAGATGCTTAAAGATGAAGCCCCCTTCTTCTAGTAATCGAGGGGTGCTTTTTCTCAATAGTGGTGTAGGAAGTTGTCCGGATTACGCCCTCTCTACCTAGTAAAGGGTGTGTTAGATTGAGCATACCTCCCTCAAAGAAAATCTTCATATGGCAATCACGAAGCGCGGACTTGTACTTGGCGCGACCGCTGTCGCAGTAGCGGCTGTAACGGTCACAGGCGCAGGCATCCATCTCTCCCAAGGACAGGCTTTTTTCAGGGAAAGTCCAAAGGAATTGGTGGATGAAGTTTGGCAACTGATTGACCGTCATTATGTTGACGCCACCTTCAACCAGGTTGATTGGGCGGCAGTTCGAATGAGCTACCTTGATCGCTCCTATGGCAATCGTGAGGAAGCCTACGACGCCATTCGCGAGATGCTAGAGCAACTTGAGGATCCCTACACCCGCTTCATGGATCCTCAAGAGTTTCGCAATATGCAAATTGATACCTCTGGGGAATTGACTGGGGTAGGTATTCAGATTTCCCAAGATGAGGAAACGAACGATATTTTGGTGGTTGCTCCTATTGAGGATACACCGGCCTTTGACGTCGGCGTTCGGGCCAGGGATGTGATTGTCGCCATTGATGAGGAAAGCACTGAAGGCATGGATTTGAATGCTGCAGTCACTCGAATCCGAGGGCCTGTGGGCTCGAGTGTAACGCTGACTATACGTCGAGATGATCAGCTGATTGACTTTGTGATTGAGCGCGCTCGCATTGAGATCCATCCCGTGCGCTATACCTATCAGTCTGGTGATGAGGGGGGAATCGGCTACATCCGGTTGACCCAGTTCAGCGCTAACGCAGCGTCTGAAATGAGAGACGCCATTCAGGATTTAGAAAAGCAAGATGTTATCGGCTACATTCTGGATTTGCGTTCTAATCCTGGCGGTTTACTTTATTCCAGCATTGATATTGCGCGAATGTGGCTAGAAGATGGCAATATCGTTTCCACAGTTGATCGTAAAGGAATCGTGGATGAAGAAGCCGCCAATAATCGGGCGTTGACAGATCTCCCCTTAGTTGTCCTGGTGGATGGCGGTTCAGCTAGCGCCAGTGAAATTCTTTCTGGAGCCTTGCAAGATAACGAACGGGCTCTTTTAGTGGGGACTCAAACTTTTGGAAAAGGGCTGGTTCAATCCGTTCGAGGCTTACCGGACGGGTCAGGAATCGCGATAACAGTTGCAAAATACCTCACTCCCAATGGTCGCGATATCCATTTGTTGGGCATTCAGCCAGATGTGCTGGTTGAATTATCGGCAGAAGATCGAAAGGCCCTTTCTAAAGACCAAAGAAAAATTGGCACTCTGGAGGATCCGCAATATTTGAGGGCGCTGGATGTACTCTCGGCGAAAGTAAGCGGTTAATCCCTTTTATATAGGGGTACATTTGCCTGATCGAATGAGTCCCACCCGACGGGCGATCGCTTCCCCCTGGGAGGTAAACGGTCCCCATTGTTGGGTTTTGGCAGACTGCTCCATCGCTTCAATTTGGTGACCTTGGACGATTTGGCATGGCCCTGTCTCCGTTTTAATCACGTACCAGTCTGCTTGAACTTTAGTCATAACACTTTTGCTCTTAGCATCAGTCGGACACCTTCCACTAACTTTATAATCCTTCTCTAACCGTAACGAGGCTACAATGAACACGTTCGCTGCTTCATTGCAATCTTGTTGAAACTCTCATGACGACTGCTGCGCCTGCAAAGACCGAATACGAAGTCATTATCGGTCTAGAAACCCATTGTCAACTGAGCACCCAAACAAAGATCTTCTCTCCAAGCTCCACCCAGTTTGATGTGGAGAACCCCAATCGCCATATCGATCCAGTCTGTATGGGGATGCCAGGAGTGCTGCCCGTCCTTAACCAGCAGGTGCTGGAATACGCCGTGAAAGCTGGACTGGCCCTAAACTGCCAGATTGCCCCTTACAGCAAATTTGATCGAAAGCAATATTTCTATCCCGACTTACCCAAAAATTATCAGATTTCCCAATACGATCTGCCGATTGCTGAACATGGTTGGCTGGAGATTGAACTGGCGGATAAGCAGGGGGAGGTTACCCATAAGCGGATTGGCATCACCCGGCTGCATATGGAAGAAGATGCCGGTAAGCTCGTTCATGCTGGCAGCGATCGCCTGGCAGGGTCAGCGTATTCCCTCGTCGATTTCAATCGGGCTGGGGTGCCGCTGATCGAGATTGTTTCCGAGCCCGATTTGCGTTCTGGGAAAGAGGCGGCGGAATACGCCCAAGAGCTGCGACGTATTGTTCGTTATCTGGGGGTTAGCGACGGCAACATGCAGGAAGGCTCCCTGCGCTGCGATGTCAACATTTCAGTGCGGCCAATGGGACAGAAGGAGTTTGGCGTTAAAGTCGAAATTAAAAATATGAACTCCTTTAACGCCATTCAGCGAGCCATTGACTACGAGATTGAGCGACAGATTGAGGCAATTGAATCGGGAGAACCCATTATTCAAGAAACCCGCCTTTGGGAAGAAGGGGCGCAACGCACCATTAGTATGCGTTCAAAGGAAGGCTCTAGTGACTATCGCTATTTTCCAGAGCCAGATATTCCGCCGATTGAAGTGTCTCCCAAACAGCTTGAGGCCTGGCGTTGTGAACTGCCTGAACTCCCGGCTGAAAAGCGAGTCAAGTATGAAGACAAATTCAAACTTTCTGCCTATGATGCACGAGTCTTAACCGACGATCGGACTGTAGCAGAGTACTTTGAAGCCACAGTAGCAGAGAAAGCAAGCCCTAAACTCGCGGCCAACTGGGTGATGGGCGACATTGCCGCCTATGTCAATAACCAAAAGGGCGCCGACCCAGAATTCAATATCTATAGCACTGCGCTAACCCCCAAAGCCTTAGCTGAATTGATTAAGCTGATTGAAGCGAACACCATTAGCAATAAAATCGCCAAGGACATTTTGCCGGAACTCCTAACTAAAGGCGGTTCGGCTAAGGCGCTGGTGAAGAGCAAAGGACTTAGCCAAATTTCTGACCCAGCTGCAATCGAAGCCATTATTGATGAGGTTCTCGCGGCTCATCCAGATGAGTTGGCGAAATATCGCAGCGGCAAGAAAAAGCTACAAGGGTTCTTTGTCGGACAGGTGATGAAACAGACCAATGGACAGGCCGATCCTAAGCTCACTAATCAACTCCTAGGCAAGAAACTCAATCAACCAACCTAATCGACTGAACCGACAGCATTGAGAAATAGGCTGTCGGTTCCCCTTGCTCATCAAATGCAATCAGCAAGAGTAGGCTAACGTATACACATAAGCTATCTATAGAGCCCTGCGGCAATATACTCCCTCGAATTTCAAGAGGGCGCTCTGGGCTGTTCGCGTTTCGGCGGACTCTATTTACACCGTAGGCCTAAGCATAAGTAAACAGCAGCCAAAGTCCGATCCGGAAAAACCAGAGAATTCTCTAAAAGTTTGAGGTTTTTGTTAAGAAATATGTCTTAGGGGGTTACACCCCTCACCCCTATCATGCAATAATCTGCTATGTAGATGCACCCTGATGGTAGGGAGAGCTGATTGCGGCTCTCCTTTTTTTTTATCTGTACAGGAAAATAGAAAGCCGCGTTTGTTCTTCTTTCCCTCTTTTTTCTTCAATCTCGCTTCCCTCTATTCCCCTCAACCTCTGATTGGTATAATCCGCAGTCAAGTCCCAAGGAGAGATATCATGGCAGACTGGCAGGAAGTGGCGGGAGGGGTGACTGCCCCAAAAGGGTTTAAGGCGGCAGGGGTGGCGGCAGGTCTAAAGCCGTCTGGCGCGCCGGATTTGGCGTTGATTTTTTCTGAAGGGGAGTCAATCGCAGCCGGTGTGTTTACAACGAACCAAGTGCGGGCCGCTTGTGTCGATTATTGTCGTCAGCGACTGGAAGAGAAGGTCGTCGCTCGAGCTATCCTTTGCAACGCCGGTCAAGCTAATGCGGGCACAGGAGCGCAAGGTTGGGCGGATACCGTGGAAAGCGCAACTTGTTTAGCCCAGGCTCTCAATATTCCTCCAGAGTCGGTGCTTGTTGCCTCCACGGGCGTCATTGGTCAGCCTATCCCCATGGATCGGTTAAGGGCAGGCATCCCAAAATTAGTTGAAGCAGCGTCTCGAGAAGGTTCGGAGGCGGCCGCTCAGGCCATCGTCACCACAGATTTGGTGACAAAGTCTATCGCGCTAGAAGCTCAATTGGGCGATCGCGCCGTTCGGATCGGGGGCATTGCTAAGGGCTCTGGCATGATTCACCCCAACATGGCGACATTGCTTGCCTTTATCACCTGCGACGCAGTGGTCTCTCCTCACCTTTGGCAGGATATGCTCCGGCGGGCGTCGGACCGCAGTTTTAACCAAATTACGGTGGATGGAGACACCAGCACCAACGATTCTCTAATCGCTTTAGCCAATGGGGAGTCACGCACCCCCGCTATTACCGAACGAGGGCCAGAAGCTGACAAGTTAGAGGCTATGTTGACAGCTGTATGCACCCATTTAGCCAAAGCGATCGCCCGGGATGGGGAAGGCGCCACTTGTCTGATCGAAGTCACTGTCACAGGGGCGCTCAACGAAGCCGCTGCTCGCCAGGTGGCCCGCACCATTGCGGGGTCTTCCCTTGTGAAGTCCGCCATTTTCGGTCGAGATCCCAACTGGGGAAGGATTGCTGGTGCGGCCGGTCGAGCAGGCGTCCTCTTCGATCAAGAAAACCTGCGGATTCAGCTGGGGGATTTTGTCCTCATGGAACAAGGTCAACCATTAGCCTTTGATCGCGCCGCTGCAAGCGCCTACTTGAAGCAGCAAGCCGCCTTAAGTAAGCGCCCCGAAACAGACAAACAACGGATTAGCACCGAGATGGGCAATGACCTGCTTGAACTAGAAGGGAGCCAGCCCAGCGCATTTGAACGCACCGCCGCTCATGCCCAGTCAATTGACCACCCTGTTACGATTGCCGTCAACATTGGCAATGGCCCCGGTAAAGGCTGCGCTTGGGGCTGTGATCTCAGCTATGACTATGTCCGCATCAATGCGGAGTATACGACGTAGGGAAGCAAGGTGGATGGGTGGATGGGTGGATGGGTGGATGGGCGGATGGGCGGATGGGTATTTAATTTATGGTTTCTGGGCTTGAATCACTTGCAGACTGCCGCCAGCATGGAGGATGGGTTCAACGTGCTGAAATCCGATTTTAGTGAGTAGTGTAGGTAAGTTGGTTTTCAGCAACTGCCAGGCCGTCTCGGTTTCAAACAGCCATAGAAATGTGGCGAGTCCTGGCCATAGGAAAGCGTTAGTGGGGGAATGGAAATCAACTAGAGTAAGGTAGCCGCCTGGTTTGAGCACTCGATGCGCCTCCTGCAATATTTCCTGCAGTTGGGTTGGGGTCATTTCGTGCATAGCAGCGCTGGTATGCACAAGATCAAAGCTGTTATCCTCAAACGGCATGTCCTCCGCCCAAGCTTCCACATACTCGGCCTCTGGCGTATTTTGCCGGGCCCGCTGCAGCGATCGCGGCGACGCATCAAGCCCTGTCACTTGCATAGAGTAGTTCACTAGAAATTGCGTGGTTTGCCCGCTCCCACAGCAGAGATCCAATACCTTCATTTCAGGTTGGATGGTCAATCCTTTGAGGGCTAAATGTCGGAAACGTTTCTCCCCCCCCACTGTCAAAGCAGCCGTGCGGGAAATTAAATCGTATAGCCATTGGTAGCGATAGCTGAGAGGTCTGAGAAAGGTCGCCATAGTAAGGGTTTTCGATTTTGGATTTTAGATTTTGGGAGTCAAGTTAGTTCAGGGTGTTTGTTATCTACAGATCCCTTACCTGAGGATAGAGCGCTTCTCGATCCTTTTCTCATCCCCCAGGGATTTTGGATTTTAGGTTTTGGTCTTTGGTCGTTGGTCATTGATTATTAGGCAGAAGATTTTAGATTTTAGATTTAGTTTCTTCCCCTTTCCCTATCCTCTCTCTTACCCAGCCTCTCTATCTCCCTCAACATCTCCATCTCCCCTATCTCCTCCCTCATCCCATCCCCCGTATCCCAGAGACGTGACATGTCACGTCTCTACACCTTTTTGCCTCCCCTGCCTCCCCTCCTGCTCCCCCTGTCTCCCCTGCCTCCCCAGACGCAATGTATTGCGTCTCTACATTTCCTCCCCTGGCCCTCTTCACTGCTCCCCAAACCCCCTAGCTTGCAGCAGGCGTTTACGTCGCTGACGCGCGAGGGCTTGTAAGTCAACATTCTGGTCCGTTTCATCCACAATTTCTCCGGTCAGCACCTCTAGGACATCCTCTAAGGTCACAACACCGGATACGCCGCCGTACTCATCTACCACAACCACTAAGTGCTCCCGGGAAGCCTGAAATGTTTTCAGCAGTCTGTCAGCCCGTTCTACTTCCGGCACAAAGTGAACTTGTCGCATCAGGGAGGTAACGGGTTGATCCCCTTTTCCCTGCACCAAGGCGGCTAATAACTCCTGCTTTAGGACAACCCCCAACATATGGTCAAGATCCTGTTCAATGACCAGAATACGGGTATGTTGAGAGTCGATAACTGCGTTTTGAACTTCCGCTAGGGTGCGATCGCCCGGTACGTACGTAATGGCGACCCGAGGCGTCATCAGATCCTCCGCCGTCAAATCATTGAGCCGAAACACCCGTTGGATCATATCGGCTTCATCGTCTTCGATAATGCCTTCCTGATACCCTAGAGTCGCCAGGAGTTTAATTTCCGCTTCATTCGTAATGGGGCGCTGGCTACTATTAATCATGGGCGCAGTAATTCGTTCCAACACCCACACCATGGGAGATAAGAGCCAGGTTAGTCCCCTAACGGGGATTGCAATCCATAAGCTAATCCGCTCGGCGTAGCGCTCCCCCATTGTTTTGGGAAAAATTTCTGCAAAGACAATGATCAAAAACGTCAGAATTCCAGAAAATAGCCCTAGTAGCGCATCACCCAACACCTTTGTGGCAACGCTGCCGATCACGATACTGCCCACAATATTGAAAACATTATTGAGAATGACAATTGTGGCGATGGGCCGATTGATTTTTTCCCGGATGGCTAACAGCGCAATGGCGGCAGGCCGTCTGGACTGAGCCATTTGTCGAGCTTTCAAGGTAGGGACAGATAACAAGGCTGTTTCAGCGCCGGAACATAGAGCTGAACCGGCAATGACAATGAGCACCGCGATCGCAAGTTGAAGCATTTCAGCGTATTCTCAGACAAAGTTAAGCCATCTGAACACCATAGTCAGTGAGGCACTGTTATGATCCAGCTAATTCCAATGTAAGACTGCAATACCGTTTTAACTCCACCCATGAGCGAGATCATCCTAGACGTCCGCAATCTAAAGGTTCATTTTCAGACTGACACCGGGCTGATTAAGGCTGTTAACGATACCTCGTTTCAAGTTAAGCGGGGTCAAACCTTAGGAATTGTGGGCGAATCGGGTTCAGGGAAGTCAGTCACCTCTCTAGCGGTCATGCGGTTGGTGCCCAGTCCTCCCGGAAAAATCGTCGGTGGAGAAATTTGGTTCCAGGATGATCCCTCCCATCCCGGAGCGCCCGCTAGTCAATGGAAGAACGGACAACCGGCTGATCGTAAGTCGGCAGAAACGGCCCCAAGGAGCAGTCAACCCGTCAACCTGGCAGCGCTACCCAAAAGCCAGATGCAGCATTATCGGGGAGGAAAAATCGCAATGATTTTTCAGGAACCGATGAGTTCTCTAAATCCAGTGTATACCTGCGGCTTCCAGCTCACTGAAGCAATTCGACAGCACCAAGATGTGTCGCCAGCCGAGGCTCGACGACAGGCGATCGCGCGGCTGCAAGAGGTAAAACTGCTGCCCAGCGATGACGATCTGAAGGCGACCCTTGCCGCCAACGGCTACCGCGATGAGCGACAGATTATCCAGGAGATGAATCGCCGCAAACAGGCGATGCTGAATCGCTATCCCCACGAGCTATCTGGGGGACAGATTCAGCGGGTGATGATCGCTATGGCGATTTCGTCGAACCCTGCCCTCCTCATTGCGGATGAACCCACCACCGCCCTGGATGTAACGGTGCAGGCTAATATTTTGGATCTGCTGCGGGAACTGCGCGATCGCCGGGGCATGTCGATGATTTTTATCACCCATGATCTGGGCACCATCGCCGAAATTGCCGACCAGGTGGCCGTCATGTATCAGGGGCATATCGTTGAGTATGGATCGGTTTGGGAAATTTTCTCCAATCCCCAAAATCCCTATACTAAAGGCCTGCTAGCCTGCCGCCCTCGACCTGACCAAAAGTTGCGCTTCTTGCCAACGGTGTCGGACTTTATGGAGGTGTCGACGGCCCCCAGCGGCGAGCAAATTATTCAGGAAAAATCGCTGGAGTCCACCCAAAACCTCCAAGCCAAGGCCCAATTAGCGGAAGGGGAATCACAAGATCGCTTAGCCCACCTGGAGCAAGAAGGTCCGCTGCTGACAGTGGAGGATCTCAAGGTGGCGTTCCCAATACGTGGAGTTTTGGGCCGCACCAAGCGGTATGTGATGGCGGTCAATGGCGTATCCTTTTCCGTGTATCGCGGGGAAACCTTTGGGCTAGTGGGAGAATCCGGCTGCGGCAAAACCACCTTAGGCCGCGCGTTATTGCAGCTGGTCAAATCCATGAGCGGTCGGGTCATCTTTGAAGGAATTGACCTAGACACCCTCTCCGCCAAGCAATTGCGTCAGCGACGACGGGACATGCAAATTATCTTCCAGGATCCCTTCAGTTCCCTCAACCCCCGTATGAGTATCGGCAGGGCCATCTCAGAACCGCTGAAAATCCATGGGATTGAGAAGAGTCGCCGCAATCGACGGGAACGGGTCGCCTATCTCCTCGAACGGGTCGATCTCAATCCCGACTGCATGAACCGTTTCCCCCATGAATTTTCCGGCGGTCAACGGCAGCGGATTTGTATTGCTCGGGCCCTGGCCCTCAATCCTAAATTCATTATCTGTGATGAGTCTGTATCGGCGCTGGACGTGTCAGTCCAGGCCCAAGTTCTGAATCTGCTTAAGGAACTCCAGGCGGAATTTGGCCTCACCTACATTTTCATCTCCCATGACTTGAGTGTGGTGGAGTTTATGAGCGATCGCATCATGGTGATGAATCGGGGTAAGGTCGAGGAGATCGGCCCAGCTGAACAAATCTACCATTCGCCTCAGGAAGAGTACACTCGCCAATTGATTCAATCCATCCCTGCTGGCAGTTTGGACCGGATTAAGGAACTGCAAACGAGTCGATCAATCGCATGATTTATAAAGGCAGTTGGCATTGTCAGATATCGCCATCGCTCAACTCAACCGACATTGCTATATGTTGCTGCAGTCTCGATCAAAATCAAGGTGAATGCCTTTCGGAAGTTTAGTTTTGCAGAGGTGGGCAGTCTCTAGCTGGTTTTCGAGCAGGTTCTTCCCGTCACTCAGATCTGCTCTGCTAAAATCTGTATCGCTGAAATTTGCCTTACCTAAATCAGCTCCACATAAATCCACCCCTTGAAGTTTGGCCCCACTCAAGCTAGTTCCTTCAAGACGAGCACCGTTGAGATCACAGCCACTTAGGTTAGCCCCGCTAAAGTCTGCTCCACTGAGATCAGCTTGACTTAAATTGGCTTGGCTAAGATTAGAATTACAGAAATTAGCTTGACTTAAATTGGATCTGGATAGCGTTGCACCTTGGAGGTTGGCTTTGCTAAGATTGCCTCCGACCAGACGACAAGCGTTCAGCTTGGCCCCTCTCAGATCAGCTGCATTGAGATTGACCTCAATCAGATCTGCATTCTCGTAACCATAATCGTAATAATCGTAGGTAGCGCAATGTTCTCCACTCAAAACAGCTTCCCGGAGATTTGCTCGGCTCAGATCAGCGTAGTTAAGATCAGTCCCCCGGAGATCTGCTTTGCTTAGGTCTGGAAAAATGGCGGGATTTTCTTCCCGCCACTTATTCCAAATTGTTATCCCTTTCTTCAGTAAAAGAACATGCTCTTCCTTGGCCATTAGAAACTCCTACCGTAACCGAACAATTATTGGTCGCCGACAGCGAATTTATGTAGAACAGAGGGCAATAGATCATTTAGCAGAGTTGCTCAGTGAACTTCAGTTTATTGGCGGAGATAAGCATTGGTCACGTCAAACGATAGGACTCGACATCCTTCGCCAGCTTTCAAGCGCCTCCTGCACGTGAGAATGAACTTGACTCCTTGCTTCGAATCGAGCGCAACCCTGCGTCAGTAATTCATCATAATTCGTATGCTGATGCCGAATGTGTGCGATGACAGCGAGGGTAATTGCTTCTGGCGCAAACTCCTTGGCGGCGGCGCTACGACCCACTCTGCCCGAGTATTTTCTACAGGCGTGATCGGCAATGATTTTCGCTTCTTCAGCTGGACAGGATGGATACTGAGCGCTAATTCTTCGGGAAAACTCAGCAATATACTCTGCATCCCTATGTTCCCGTTTAATGGCGTCGCGTTCTCGGCGTCGCTGACGCACCTCGGCGTCAGCTAAGCATTCCTCCTCAGCTTTCTTTAGCGCAGACTCCTCAATTAGAATGCCTTGACGCTCATACCGCTTACGAGTTCGACTGAACTTGACAACGACAGCCCTAAGTGAAGAATATTTGCTGGACCGTCTCGTTAATGTCGCATTCCCCTGAGGGAGATAAACCAGATGATCTAAATCTGCACAGGAAAGACAGAGAGCTTTGTCATTCTCTTTCCTGTGCAGATTTAGATCATCTGGTTTATCTCCCTCAGGGGAATGCGACATTAACGAGACGGTCCAGCAAATATTCTTCACTTAGGGCTGTCGTTGT
>JASJDH010000108.1 GCA_030065175.1 Leptolyngbyaceae cyanobacterium MO_188.B28
ATCGCTTCCCCATTGCGCCTGCCTGCTACAGCAATTCATAATGGCGTCTAACCCGCATTTTGTCGCTGGACTGACTGCATCGCGGTTTCAACTTTGCCGTACTCTACTTTGAGTTGCTTAACAAGGGGGACGGAATCAGTCGTTTGGCCCTTCCGACCCATTGATTCCAACTGCTTACACAACTCGGAAAACCGAATGGCGCCCAGTGCCGCGCTACTAGATTTGAGACTGTGGGCGGAAATATCTAATGCCGCTGCATCAGCCTGGATCGCCGCTTGTTCAATAGCCTCCATGACCTTAGGCGACTCACTCAAATAAGTGTCAATTAATTGGTTCATCAGCTCTCCTGCATCCGCTCCCATTGTCACGCGAAAGGCCTGGAGAACCTGGGGGTCAAGCACGTCTAAATGAGGGATTTGATCCGGTTGAGGGGTTGGGTCTAGATCCGGGATGGGGTTTTGGCCAGGCGGCTTTGGCGCGCCGGAGACTTGGAGCGGTTCATCGACGATGAGATCTTTGGAGCCAGACCTTTGAGATGGGGGTTTGCACTGTTTCAGCGCTCGTACTAATTCCTCAACCCGGATCGGTTTACTGATGTAATCATTCATCCCCGCATCCAGACATTTTTCGCGATCGCCCTGCATTGCGTTTGCTGTCACCGCAATAATCCAAGGGCGAGAATCCACTGACCATTCTCGGCAAATTTGTTCTGTGGCGGATATTCCATCCATTTCAGGCATCTGGAGATCCATCAGCACGACATCATAAGACTGACGCTTCAAAGCCGCTAGCACTTCTAACCCATTCGCGGCGATATCGGCTCGATACCCCATACGGGCCAATAACTGTAAAGCCAGCTTCTGGTTAACCATAATGTCTTCAGCTAATAAAATCCGCAGAGGAAATCGTTCTGCTAAATGGCGATCGATGGGGGACTCTTGAGCTTGGGGCTGGAAAACTCTGACAGCCTGACCATTGAAAACCTTCACCAACGCCTCGGAGAGTTGGGATGGCTTAATCGGCTTGTTGAGAAAAGCAAAAAAATGCTCCTGAATCGTTTGCTGGCTGATTTCATGCCGACCAATTGACGTCAACATGACCAAAGGTAAGGATTGAAAGTCAGACAAATGATGAATCTCTTTTGCCAACATTAGGCCGTCCATCTCCGGCATTTGCATATCCAAGATAGCCAAGTCGAAGGACTCTCCTTGATGGAGCCAATGTAAGGCGTCGGGCCCGGATGAGGCTACCCGGGTCAGCATTCCCCAAGCAGTGGTTTGCTGATCTAAAATTTTTCGGTTGGTGGCATTATCATCCACAATCAGGACTCGTTTCCCGGTTAATTGGGGATGAGATGCATTGAAATCAGCCGCGGTTGCATTGGAAACAACCTGCGCCACAATCGTGAAATAAAAGGTTGTACCCTTACCTACCTGACTTTCAACCCACATATCCCCCCCCATTATCTCGGCGAGTTGCCTGCAAATTACCAGTCCTAAGCCTGTTCCGCCATATTTGCGCGTGGTTGAAGAATCCACCTGACTAAAGGGTTTAAACAGACGATCCATCCGGTCTGGGGGGATGCCGATGCCGCTATCCTTCACAGAAAAACGGATCTCGCAGCGGGTTGATGCGGATCCGTTGAATTCCTCGGAGTTGGATAAATTACGGGCGGTTACGGATACGAAGATTTCTCCCTCGTGGGTGAATTTGATGCCGTTACTGAGTAAATTCACCAGGATTTGGCGCAGCCGGGTGACGTCCCCATTAATGGTTTGGGGAACCTTTGGATCAATTTGATACGCTAACTCCAGTGTCTTTTCCGCCGCCTTCGCCGCCAGTAAGTCAAACGCCTCCTCAACACAGGTTCGGAGTTCGAAGGGGTGTTTTTCCAACTCCAACTTGCCAGACTCAATCTTCGAGCAATCGAGAATATCATTAATGATGGTGAGGAGTGAGTCCCCTCCGCTGCGAATGGTTTGGACAAAATCTTTTTGCTCAGAGGTTAATTTTGTGTCCAACAGCAGGCCAGTCATTCCGATGACCGCGTTCATGGGGGTGCGGATTTCATGGCTCATGGTAGCCAAGAATTCACTTTTAGCGCGAGTCGCCTCCAATGCCTCATCTCTTGCTTGAGCCAAGTCTTGGGCGGCTATCTGACGCTCCAGCTCCCCGCCAATCCATTGGGCCATTAACCGCAGCAGTTCTTTGTCAACCGCCTTAAACGCCTTGGGGCGAGGGATATAGCTAGAAAAGTTCAGAGTTCCATAGGCTTGACCGTGGACGATGACAGGAACCCCCAGGTATGTCTCGAGTTGTAGGGTGGTATAGCAGGGGTGGGTAGACCACTCTGAGGTTCCAGCTGAGATAATACACAAGGGTTTTAGCGCCTTTAAAGTTTCATGGCAGTAAGTCTGCGATAGGTTTAGAGTGAAGCCTTGAATTGATTTCTGGTTGGGTAACTGGGCGGCGATTAACTTGTACTCATTCCCTTTCACCTGAGAGAGGACGCCGATATCTAGACCAAACTGCTGACGTCCCAGTGTAAGTAGAGACTGTAGGGCTTGATCAAAGTCGTGTTTTGGAGATGCGGTGACTTCATATAAAGCTCGAATGGCCGCCTCGCTCTCCCTCAGTTCCTGTTCAGCCCGTTTTCGTTCCGCCAGTTCCGCCTGCATTTGCTGATACAATTCTGACTGCTGCACAGCAATGGCTACTTGCGTGGCTAGTTGCTGCAGTAGGTCAACTTCTAGAGGCTGCCAATGTCGAGGAGCGCGACATTGGTGTACGAACAGCAATCCCCATAGTTTTTCCCCCTGCAGGATGGGCACCGTCAAACTGGCGACTACCTGAAGCTGACTCAAGAATTCGGCGTAACAGGGTTTGAGCCCAGCATCGGCGACATTTTCTAGGATCCCTACCCGACCTTGTTGATAGATTCTGGCGTACTTTTCTCCAAAACAAGGGTCGTGAACAGGTTGATCTGAAATCGTCAGCCATCCGTCCCCAACTGATTCTACTGCGATCTCACCGTCCCAACCCGCATCAAAGCGGTAGATCAATACTCGGTCTGTTTGCAGAAATTTCCGCACTTCTGTCACGGTTGTATGGAGAATTTCCTGCAGGTCTAGAGACTCACGAATGCGAAGCGCGATCGCACTTACGAGCCGTTCTTTCTCCATCGCTTGCTTGCGCTCCGTGATATCGCGGACAATTCCCTGGATCACTTTTTTGCCCGCTATTTCGAATAGGCTGGCGGAAACTTCAGTGGGAAAGACCTCTCGATTCTTTCTTACGAAGCTGATTTCAAAACTGCAAAATCCCTCCTGAATAACCTGTTCAAAGGCCGTTTTGCACGTTTCTAACTCCGTCTGAGGATGTAAGTCAGACACTTTGAGCGAGAGCAGCTCAGTCTGAGTGTATCCTAATTGCTCTATCGACTTTTGATTCAAGTCTAGAATATTACCGTCAAGATCATGGATCAAAATGCCGTCATTGGAATGTTGGAAGAGATTACTAAACTTCTCTTCACTTTGACGGAGCGCCTTTTCAGTTTGTTGATTGATGATGATTTCCTGCTGCAATTGGTCATTGGCTGCAGTTAGCTCGATGGTGCGCTCTTCAACCAACGCTTCTAACTGTTGCCGATATTGCTGTAACTCCCCCTCCGCCCGCTTCTTCTCAGTTACATCTCGAATTGCTAAAACGGCGCTGATTTCTCCATCTTCGCCGAAGGAGACAGACGCCCAGGAGATCTCCAAGATGAGTTCACCTTCCGTCTGCTGAAATTCATAAAAGTCAACTCCGTTTTGTTGCTCAGTAAGGCTAATACAACTTGGGTGAGACGCTCCAGGCACCGCTTGCCCTTGTTGACCCAGTGGTAGGATATCTGGCAGACTAGAGCCCAACAGCATCAGTTGACGCTGACCCACTAACGCCTCAAATAAAGCATTGCACCATTGAATATCGCCCTGTCTATCTGTCCAGACAATGGCTTCCGCCACTGCATCCAGAGCAACCTCCATCTTACCCAATGTGGTGCGGAGTTCATTGACTAAAACGGTTGGGTCAATATTCATAGGATATGACGTGATCGATTAAATAAAATTACCCTTCATCCAACGGTCGAAGCATGGCGCCAAAGACCCACTCATCTCCAAATTTCTCGGCAATGATGTAGTGCTCGGTCATAATTTCCTGTTGGTCTTTGGTGATGGTTTTGAGCTTGAGAGGATGATTGAGTACATTTGCTTTTTCAGTGGCTTGGAAGCGAGAAAAAGCCAGGTTATGGGAATCTCGAAAACTCTTTGGCAGGATAGTTGTTAGCAACTGACCCACAATTTCATCTTGAGACCACCCAAAAACCATTTCAAACTGATGATTGACATACGTAATAAATCCCTCCTGATTTGCAACTACAATGGGTTCGTTTATTTCCTGCTTAAGGTCGGCAATGTTTTGGGGACGAGTCATGCTTTGCATCGTTCACACCTTATAAGGCGAATACTCGGCTTTAGTTTGCCCGGACTAGATTTGGGTGCAACACCCTAATCTCAATCTAAAGTTGCACACAGATTCCAATCGGGAAACCTATAGCACGGGCGTGAAAGTGCTGGGAGGAGGCTGTTTTCATGGAAGAGAGGTCGTGTTGGCTGGCCTGGTCGCAAATCCCTGGGATTGGTCCTGTCTTGTTGAAACGTATTCATGAACACTTTGGGAGTTTAGCGATCGCTTGGGACGCCAATCCAGAGTCCTTGCTGCAAGTTGACGGGATCGGCGTGCGTTTGTCTGAGGTGGTTAGGGAGAAGCGTTCTCAATTACACCCAGCTCGTCTGCTCCAACAATATGAGTCAAACAATCCCAATTTTTGGACACCCGCTGATGCGGCCTATCCCCGGTTATTGTTTGAAATTCCTGATCCCCCGCCTGTTCTCTATTATCGAGGCCGATATGCACAAGGCAATAATCAAGAATGTGCGCCAGTCATCGGTGTTGTCGGCACCCGTAGTCCATCTGAATATGGTAAGCGGTGGACTCGTAAGCTGAGTAGAGGGTTGACGCAGCAGGGATTCGCCATTGTTTCCGGCTTGGCGAAGGGGATTGACACCGAAGCCCATCAGAGTTGTCTTGACCAAAAGGGCTACACAATCGCGGTGCTTGGCACGGGGGTAGATATTGTCTACCCCCAATCCAATCAAGCCCTCTATGAACAGATAGCGTCTCAAGGACTCTTGCTCAGTGAGCATGCCAATGGTGTACCTCCCGACCGAACTCATTTTCCTCGCCGCAACCGTATCATTGCAGGACTGAGTCGCGCGATTTTGGTGACAGAGGCTCCCAAGCGATCGGGCGCTTTGATTACAGCGCATTTGGCCAATGAATATGGCCGCGATGTTTATGCCTTACCAGGTTCTTTAGACAATCCTCGGAGCTTAGGATGCTTAGAACTTCTGAATCAAGGAGGCCAGCTGATTTTGGGGTCTAATTTTCTAATGGAGTCCCTAGGGGCGGCGCCGTTACTCCAATCAGCTAAAGAGGAATCTAAACCACAACCTGAATTAGAGCCTTCCCTCAATCAAGTTTTTCAGATCATCCCTCAAGAACCCATTTTCCTAGACAGGATTGTTGAGGCGCTAAATATTGAAACAGGTGTTGTTTTGAGCGCATTGGTTCAGCTTGAGTTGCTGGGGTTAGTGACGCAATTGCCCGGAATGCATTACCAGCGATGTGATTGAGGGCCGGTCAAGGAGTCAGAATTTAGGAAAGAACTGGTTTCTGACTCCTGACTCCTTGATTCTGATTTCGAGCTTCCAGACCGAATGATTTTCTAGCTTAGTTGACTCCCCTGCATGCTGGCACCAGGAGTATTTTGATCACTGATAGAAGTATCTTTCTATATAAGTTACCCGTTAGTAGCGTGTTTCATCCTCTTTCTGAGGTTCGAACTGACCGCAAAAGTTGATAAAGAATTCAATCCATAATTTGCCTAACTCTACGATATCTCCATCCCGAAGGGCGCGACGCTCTAGGGGCGCTAATAGACCTCGGTTAACCCGCGTTCCTGTGTCACTACCGACGTCGGTGATGTAGAATCCTAAATCATTGCTGTAGCCGATGACAGCATGGCAGCGAGAGACTTCTTGATGTGGAATCGCGATCGCACAATTAGGACTACTACCCAAAAGCCAATTACAACCTCGCTGAGTTAAACAAGTTTCTTGAGATGGATTTAGATTAGTCGCTAAAAAAGTTGACTGATTAGTAATTACGCCTTGCACATAGAGAGAGGTAATTTGACACCGTTTCTGAACGGTCAAAATCGGATCAATAACACTTGAAACCTGTTCAAAATCGTAACCGCAATTGTCAAATAAAGTATCTATCAAAACAGGTTTTTTATCTGAAAGATCGGGATTCTTGTCTGATAGAGACTGAGGATTTAACTTGCTCGGGTTAGAAACGGAAAGGGGCAGCATAGTACTTTACAATCTGACAATTTTCTGGGCTCAAGTCTTTGGCTAGTTGCTGATTTCATCTCTGAATTCAAACCACTGTGAATTGAATTCAATTACGTCCGAATTTTGCTAGAGCCTCAAGACACTGAACCGAATGCACCGCTTTAAGAGATAGGGGTAATGAATTTCCCCTCAAAATACTCAACTCAGCCTTCCAGCCCTAAAACAGTCGAGCAAAGACTGTAAATAAATTTGTTCACTTTCACTAACCCCTGCAATGTAGTCAAAGATACAGATTAAACTTTGCGACATTGCTCAGGCCTGTTTGACAGTGTTGATTGTCTTATTTGGAAACTTACATTAACAGAAATTAAACATGTGATTTAACGAGGACGCAATCCAACTTTAGGAGAAGTTTATCGAAGCTTTATAAACGCAGAGTGCTGATTCAAGCATGTCAAGTTTGTTTAAGTGGGTGACTTTCCTCGATAAATAGGTCGTTTCGTTGTTTTGATCAGAATATTCACCCTCAGACAGAGAGCAGTAGGTGTTAATTAACACCGGTACTCTAGGCATCTCGCATGCTTCAGCATGGATAAAGACTCTTTAAAGCTGTTATGGATAAGGAACTCTTTTCCCGATCCCAAATATGTGGAAAAATCGCCAGTTTTGTTTAGTCTATTGGTCGAACTGCTTGAAATAGAAGGCTTTCTGCCTAGCGAAGCTCAGCGATTACACCCGTTGGAATCAGCATAGTGTCAATGACATGAATCACACCATTGCTGGCTTCAATATCTGGAGCAATCACGGTGGCGTCATTGACAAAAATGCCGTCGCCGTCACGCCTCAGTTCAATCAAGCTACGCTCAAGCGTTCTAAGCGCCCTAGTTCCCGTAATCTCGTCAGTCTTAATTGGCCTCCGTATCCTAACCATATGGTAGGCGAGGACCTTAGCCATCAACTCCTGATCGGTTTGTAAGGCGTCCATTACATCGGGTGGGACAGCTGAAAAGGCGTCATCAGTTGGGGCAAAAACGATGAATGGCCCCCTCCCTCTAAGAATGGTCGCCAAGTCCAAGTCTTCCATCAGCTGGATCATTGTGTTGAGAGCGCCATGGGAAACAGCGGCGTCCACTAGATCTAACTCTGCTTGAGCCAGGATGCTGTAGGTTGCTTCAACAGGAGGAGTAGCAATGCTTTGTCTTGCAATCTCATGATCCCCACGGCCCGGTCTATCTCTCCACGAATGGGCGGGCTCCATAATCGCCAGGAATAAGCCTAGGCTGGTTAAACCAGCTAGTTTTAGACTCTGAATGAAACGTCCTTCAAGGTGAGTCATCATCATCAGGTGGAATACTGTGGACTTCATAATGAAAAGGCTTCCCAAGCATGGCGGGTTATCTAGGCCGACTTGAGCCTTGGTTCAGAAACCTTAATCCGAGGAGTGAACAAACAAGGAACGTCCGGTAATAGGACGGTGAATTAGTGGGTAGTTAGATGGATATATGGGTTATCTTAAGACGCAGATTCTTAGCTGCGCACATCAGAAGATCCGCGATACAGCTTTATGTCTGCGCCCAACTTATCGAGTCAAATGCAAGATCTTAGTCAAATTGATTTGAAGGGTTAGCGACCGATTGGGATTGCGATGAAAACACTCAAATCTATTTGTAAACAGCAATATACTGAAAACTGACCAGTCCTTGGAGGCGCTTCATTCGTGATGGATGAAAGTTGTCTGGACCCTGTTTTGACTTGGTTTGAGAAACAGGGTTGGCGACCGTTGCCATTTCAGTTAAAAACCTGGCGAGCGTACCTTGCGGGCAAAAGCGGCCTGATCCAGGCTCCAACTGGATCAGGCAAGACCTATACGGCAGTAATGGGGCCCATTGCAGATATGCTGCAAACTCGAACCAAGGGATTGCAGCTACTGTATATTACTCCGCTCCGGGCTCTGTCGAGGGATATTGAGCAGTCCATCTTGAAACCGATTCAGGATATGGGTTGGGATATACGGGTGGAGTCTAGGACTGGGGATACGAGTTCATCTAAGAAGACCCGGCAGCTCAAGAATATGCCGGATATTTTGATTACGACGCCGGAATCCCTGTCTGTAATGCTGTCTTACAAGGATGCTCAAAAGCGATTTGGTTCGCTGCGTGTAGTGATTCTAGACGAGTGGCATGAGCTGATGAGTTCTAAGCGGGGAACTCAGACAGAGGTCTGTTTGTCGCATTTGCGAGGACTGCGGCCTTCACTGCGAACTTGGGCTGTTTCCGCTACGTTGGGAAATCTGGAAGAGGCTGCCCAGTCTGCAGTGGGCCTTGGGAGTCAGCCGCTGATCGTTCAGTCAAGTCTGCAGCGGAAAACGGTGATTAAAAGTATCCTGCCGAGGTCGGTAGATAGTTTTCCCTGGGGAGGACATTTAGGGCTGCGAATGTTTGAGACGTTGGTGGCGGCGCTAGATATTGAGACCTCGACGTTAATTTTCACCAACACGCGATCGCAATCGGAACGGTGGTATCAAGCATTGCAGTTTGCTATGCCGGAAGCATGCGATCGCATTGCCCTCCACCATGGATCTATCGACGTTAAGGAACGGGAAGCGATCGAAGCTGGGGTTAAAACTGGAGAGATTAAATGGGTGGTCTGCACCTCATCTTTGGACTTAGGGGTTGACTTTCAACCCGTGGAGCGGGTGGTCCAAATTGGCAGCGCCAAAAAATTGGCCCGATTATTGCAACGGGCGGGACGGTCAGCCCATATTCCCGAAGGAACCTCTGAGATCTTATTTCTGCCCACTAACGCTCTTGAACTGTTGGAAATCTCAGCCTTTCGTAATGGATTGCAAATGGGTGATGTTGAGACCCGACATCCCCTGCGTAAACCCTATGATGTTCTGATCCAACACCTGGTGACGTTAGCCTGTGGGGATGGATTTGAGCCTGAGGATACCCTACAGCGTCTTAGAAAGACCGTTGCCTACACCGAACTAACCGATGAAGAATTCGGTTGGATCTTGAACTTTATTGAAAAGGGCGGCAAATGTCTCCATGCCTATCCTCGATATAAGAAAGTTGCATCCGATCAGGGCGTCTATAAGGTGTCGGACTCACAGATTGCTAAGATGCATCGCATGGGGATTGGCACAATCACTTCAAATCAAGCGGTTTATATCCAATATATGAACCGCAAAAAAATCGGCGCGGTTGAGGAAAATTTTGTCTCTCGTCTGAAGCAGGGAGACGTGTTCTTTTTCGCAGGCAGACAACTAGAATTCTTTATGATGAAGGATATGGTCGCCTATGTAAAAGGCACAAATAAAAAATCAACGGTAACCCCGTCCTGGGGAGGGGGACAGCTAGCTATTTCGGATTCCCTCAGTACCCATTTAAGAAATCAGATTGACGATCTCAGACATGCCTCAGATCTGAATCAAGAATTAACCTGTATTTTGCCCATCGTCTCTACTCAAGCGCAGCTCTCTCATATTCCCACCGCTGAGGAATTCCTAATTGAAACCTGCAAGACTCGGGAGGGAGAACATCTGTATGTTTTCCCGTTTGAGGGTCGATTTGTACATGAAGGCTTAGGATTTTTGTGGGGATATCGATTTGCGCATCAGCAAAAGGCGACTTTCACCATTTCTGTGAACGATTACGGCTTTGAAATTTTGGCTCCCAAAGGCTATCCCTTCAAAGAGCTGTTTTCTGAAAACTTCTTTGATCTGGACGCCCTCTATGGGGATATTAAAGCCAGCATCAACATCTCTGAGCTAACCCAACGAAAGTTTCGCGGCATTTCCCAAGTCTCCGGATTAGTTTTCAAAGGTTATCCTTCCGCCCGTAAAACATCGAGTCAACTCCAGATCAGTTCTTCGTTGATCTATGAAGTGTTTTCAAAATACGAGCCGGACAATCTGTTGTTGAAGCAGGCGGAAAATGAAGTTCTTCAAGATCAACTCGAGATTCACCGGCTATCGAAAACACTCCAACGACTCAGCCGACTCAAAATCACTTGGAAAGAAACGAAACGTCCCTCCCCCTTTGCCTTTCCCCTCTTGGTGGAACGCCTGAATTCACGCATGTCGAATGAGAGTTTGCTGGTAAGGATTGAGCGGATGAAAAAACAATGGTCTAAGAAATAAAGCCTCACATCAATCTCGATTTTCAAACGAGAATAGCTGCCATAATGAGAGAGAACCTAATCAAGCAAGAATGGATGACGGATGGCGTATAGCGATTTCACCCTTTCCAAGGTCAGAGAGGCCTTTGGCTTGGTGATTCATGAGCCAGCCGATTTGTTTGCCGACATTGCCCCTTTAAAGCCCAGTGAGTTTTTGGCGCAGTCCATCCAAGAAAACTTACCGCTAGCAACTGCGAGTAATACGGAAAAGGCGCGTTCTGAACTTTTGATTGCGCCGATTTTATTGGAGGTCCGTCGACAGTACGAACTGGGTTTCTTCTCAGGCGTAGAATTTACAGTGGATCCTGCCCAGGGGCTGAACGGATATTGTGATTATCTTTTGACGGCTTCGAAAGAACTCTATGAGATTCGGCAGCCTGTCGTCACCCTTGTAGAAGCTAAAAACGAGAACATTAAAGCGGGTTTGGGACAATGTATTGCGGAGATGTTGGCGGCGCAGATATTTAATCAGCGGGCAGGAGAAAAATCTTTCCCGATTTATGGCTGTGTGACCACAGGAACGGAATGGAAATTTTTAAAATTAGAGAGGCAAAATTGTCATATTGATTTGCGGGATTATTTCATCGTGGAGATGCCAAGGATTCTAGGAATCTTAGCGTCTCCGTTCTCAAACCGCTGACGGGTCTGACCAAACACCTGCTTCTCTCTCCCGCTCTCATTGACAGCGCTCAGGTAGAGGGAATACCGGCGATGGCTCCACTGGGCGCTACTTCACAAGAATCTGCTGAATTCCCTCTACCTGAGCAGCATAGTCAGCATCATCCAAAACGGGAGTGGCGCCATTAATCGCAATAGATTCTTTCAAGTCAATCCATGAACGGCAGCCGCCATATTCTGGATGATTGGCAAGCCGCACTATATCTGGCAGCTGATAAGTCCGCAGCAGCAATATATGCAGAGGTTGCTTGGGTTTCCATTTAAATCGCTCGGTTACAAATCGCTCATTCCAAATGTGATGCGGAACCAGCATTTCGACTTTATCAACCTCGCTGATCTGAAACACATGGGTGATGTCAGCCCATGCCTTGATAGTTACCCTGTGAGGATGGGCGCCTGAGGGCGTTAATTTAAGCCGTTGGGCGTAAACAGGCTTGAGTAACTCAGGCTTTTGATGTTCATAGGTGGGAAATAACAGGATGGTGGGATGGGGGACTGCAAACTGTCTCCCAGTTTCCCGGATACCGCCTTTTCGCATCAAGAGAATGGTTTCGCCTGCCGCCAGGGCGTCTACCGCGATCGCCCATTCTTTCAATGCCGTTGTTAAGCTGGCCATCAGGATTCTTCGCTGGTTTGGGAGTCTAATGCGTGACCAAAGGGTGTGGGGAGGCCATCGATACTGATCTGGCCTTTTTCTCGCCAGTAGGCTTGCAATCCGTCTTGGCCCTTTTTCTCCGCCCATTGTATTAGGGTGTCCCGCGGCCCTTGGTGCTGATAATAGGGCACCCCGAAACCGCATGAGGTTTGGACGCGTTCGATATCCGCCGTAATAATCTGGCGAACGCCAGGTATGTCGGCAAAATACTTACTCAGGTTCGGCCAATCGCTATGGGTTGGCAGTACAGTCCGGCCAGATCCGTACAACCGCAGAATCTTGGGGGTTCCCTGAAATGCGCAGAACATAAAGGTGATGCGCCCATTTTCTTGCAGATGAGCAGAGGTTTCATTGCCGCTCCCAGTTAAATCCAAATAGGCCACTTGAGTAGGGGAGAGAATTTGAAAAGTATCGAGTCCTTTAGGGGAAAGGTTAATGTGGCCTGTCAAACTCATAGGGGCTGTGGCCACAAAAAATAGCTGTTGATTGTGGATAAAGTCTTGTAGTTCTGGGGTAATGCAATCAAATAGCTTAGCCATACAGGGTTATGAATAGGATTTATCGAGTCTTAGCGGATTGGAGACGTCATCAGAGTTGGAATGACGGTATTGTTTTCTAGATAATACGTGTTAGAAAATTGATTGAGAGGATTCACTGAAATAGATTCCCTAGAGTAAGCCTCTGGTCTAACGTCAATCTTAAATCAAGGAAATCGGTTGTATGAGTCAGGTTACAGCAGTTGCGGGGCGGGGAATGCCGCTAGTGGGTAATGACATTGATACTGATCGCATTATCCCAGCCCGGTTTTTGCGCTGCGTTACCTTTGATGGATTAGGGGAGCAAGTTTTTGTCGACGATCGCGCCCAAGCCCAGGGAGAGCATCCCTTCGATTTATCCCAATTCCAGGGGGCGAAAATTTTGGTGGTTAACCGCAACTTCGGGTGTGGTTCTTCCCGGGAACATGCGCCTCAGGCAATTGCCCGTTGGGGGATTGAAGGCTTGATTGGGGAGAGCTTTGCGGAAATATTTTTTGGTAACTGTGTGGCGATGGGGATTCCCTGTCTAACGGCAGAGTCCGATGTCGTCAATTCTCTTCAGAAAATGTTGCTGGAAAACCCACAGCTTGAACTGCAGCTTGATCTGGAAAAGATGCAGGTCAGTTGCGGTGACTTCACAGCTTCTGTATCAATGGACAAAGGGCCGCGACAAATGTTTCTCAATGGCGCTTGGGATGCCTGTGGTCAGCTTGTCGCCCATGTAGACGGCATCAAGGCCACTGCTGCGAAATTACCTTACATCAGCTGGAGTAACGCCTAGGAGTGAAAAAGTGGAGGATTGGGGATGGAATCCGCAAATCAATGAAATTCTGTCACCCAATCTATCCATCGCACCCCTGTAAATTGTTCAATTATTGTGCATTGATAGGCTGATTATGTGATTATTCTGGTGATGGGGGTTGCGGGTTCAGGAAAATCTACGATTGGCAAACTATTAGCGCAGCAGCTGAACTGGATATTTGTGGATGCAGACGCTTTTCATCCTCCCAGCAATCTTGAAAAGATGAGCCAAGGAACGCCGTTAGACGAGCGCGATCGCCAACCTTGGCTGCTAGCCCTACGCACCCTTATAGACCAATGGATATCTTCAGAATGTAATGCAGTTCTGGCGTGTTCAGCCCTCAAAGCGGTCCATCGCCAAATGCTGCGCTTAGAGAATGAGGAGATCCATTTGGTATACCTCAGTGGATCTTTTGAGTTGATTCAGACACGGCTTCGCTGCCGTCAGCATCACTTCATGCCAGCGGCGTTACTCCAAAATCAGTTTGATACTCTGGAAGAACCTGAGGATGCTGTTCAAATAGATATCTCCAATCCTCCTGCAGACATTATCAAGCAAATTAGAGGAATGTTAGGAGTGTAAATAATTTATTTCTGTAGAAATACGCCTTCCGCCAAGTAGAAGCCCTAAGCCTCCCACTATACAGCGCATCAGTGACTCAATCAGCACATGTTTGTGTGGAGGAATTTGTCACAAGGTTTTCAAAAGTTGGGCGTATTCACTTGCATCTAGGAAGGTATCCATGTGAGAGTATTAGCTCTCAACATCAGGAAAAAATTACAGTATGCCGTAATAATTGCGGACTGATTAATTTTTGTTAATACTTTTTGCTACGGGGGCATCTATGACTGACTCAAATGGTTTTCATTTGGCTGCTAAAGCGCCCACCCCGCCAGGGACTAAACTGAAATCCGCATTTTCAGGGGCTCAACCTCGCCACATTGTGCTGACATCGCACTCGAATCGCTTTAGCTCTAGCGCTGCTCTGCCGATTCAGTGGGGGAAGGCGGACCCATTAGAACGAGGTCCCATTATTGCAACGGTGACGGATCCCGTTCATCGAAATGTGATTGGCGCTCACTCTGGCTCCTATGCAGTTTATCGGGCTTTGGCTGTCGCGAGTGGGGTATTGCAGCCTGACCATCGACCTGATCTGACAAACACAGCGCCAACCGTACCCATTGGCCCTTACTCGAGTTGGGCTGACCCCAATAAAATAGTTTCTTTCGATCCCTTTGGAGCTCTGGTTAGCGAGGTGTTTAGACCGCTGCTCGACCAAGCCTATGACATTCGTCCTACGATTGCAATTACTCAGGCTCACATTCAGTTGCCGGAATTGCAAACTGCAATTAGGCAGGGGCTGATCCAAGAAGATGGCGTTATTGTGAAGCCTGGGGGCGACCTGGTTGTCAATAAGGCTGCAATTGAGCCTGTTTGGTATCTCCCAGGCGTTGCCGCACGTTTGGGGGTAGACGAGGAAGAAATTCGCTACGCATTGTTCGAGCAGACCGGCGGGATGTTTCCAGAATTGGTCACCCGACCAGATCTGAAGATTTTTCTTCCACCCATTGGCGGTATCACCGTCTATATTTTGGGAGATGTCGCCGCCATCACCGATCCAAATCGACCGCTGGCCGTTCGAGTCCATGATGAGTGCAACGGCTCGGATGTATTTGGTTCTGATATTTGCACGTGTCGACCTTACTTAGTGCATGGGGTTGAAGCCTGTGTGCAAACGGCTCAAGTGGGTGGAGCGGGGGTTATTGTTTACTTCCGTAAGGAGGGACGCGCCCTTGGAGAAGTCACTAAATTTCTGGTCTATAACGCTCGCAAGCGACAGCAAGGCGGCGATCGCGCAGACGCTTACTTCAGCCGCACAGAATGTGTGGCTGGCGTACAGGATATGCGCTTCCAGGAACTGATGCCAGATGTGCTCCACTGGTTAGGCATTACTCAAATCGATCGCTTCATTTCCATGAGCGATATGAAGTACAACGCTATTGTCAATTCCGGTATCAAAATTGTTGAGCGCGTTCCGATTCCTGAAGACCTCATTCCTGCCGATGCCAAGGTGGAAATTGAAGCTAAGAAAGCGGCAGGCTATTACTCTGAGCATCAGACCCTCAGTCCGGAGGGATTGGCTCGGGTTAAGGGACGGAAGTTAGTTGACTAATTGGGTGGTCAGGAACTTGAGGATTGGCGCCTGATGTATCCTCAAGTCCCTGATGCGCCATTTGATTGGCTGGGTCGCGCCAGTAGTTCCCCTGATTATTCTCTTGTCCCTTTTGTGTCTTCGCTGTTTAATGTTGAATGCTGCAACCCAAGTCATTGAATATCTTCGAACCCCGGCAGCGATTCGAGATCGCTGCAATCAGCTTTTTGCCCTTGCGTGTGACGATCAGTTGGAGCATTTCCGCTGTTGTTTAAACCGCCTGGAGACTACCGCTGACTTCGTGATCCAGGTGATGAGGGAACAGTATCCCACTCTAGAAATTCCCTTTCATTCACGTTGGCGGCATTTTGAAGTGGATGGAGCTTCTCGCGTCAGCCAGCTAACCAGCTTGCTAGGGCAAGGATTCCCGCTGGAGATGGCCAAACTGAAGATTGATTTGGCTGTCACGAGTGTATTGCTAGATGCGGGGGCAGGTAACCAGTGGCGATACATTGAGCCAGGAACTGGCAGGGTATTTCGTCGTTCTGAAGGGTTGGCGATCGCCAGTTTTCACCTCTTCCAGCAGGGCGCTTTTTCTAGCGATCCAGACCGGCCTTGGCAGGCTGACGCTGAGGGCTTGCAGCAGTTAACGGCAGCCCAACTAGCCAAGGGGTTGCAAGTAAATTCTGGGAATCCCTTAGTGGGGCTAGAGGGCCGCCTAAAACTGCTTCAGCAATTAGGGAAAACGCTGCTGAGTCATCCAGATTTCTTTGGTTCCGAGACACCTCGACCGGGAAACTTAGTTCCGTATTTAATAACCTTGTCTCAAGCAGGGCGACTTCCGGCCAGCCAAATTTTACGGACGTTGTTAGAGGGGTTTGGAGACATCTGGCCAGGGCGGGTTGCGATCGCAGAGGTCAACTTAGGCGATGTATGGCGTCACCCGCAACTTCCAGACACCGATCTCGGCAGCCAACTGGTTCCCTTCCACAAACTTTCTCAATGGCTCACCTACTCCTTTCTGGAACCCTTGCAGGAAGTAGGCTTGGAGATTACCCATCTAGATGCCTTGACCGGTTTAGCGGAATATCGCAATGGGGGATTGTGTGTTGACTGTGGCCTCTTGGAAGCCAAACATGGCCGAGTCACCCGCGATCGCCATCGCCCAGACTCTTCTGTCATCGTCGAGTGGCGGGCGCTGACAGTCATCCTGCTGGATCAAATTGCCGCCTGTGTTCGCCAAAAACTGAATCTGAATGCTACCGATCTCCCCCTCGCCAAAATCCTTCAAGGCGGATCTTGGACTGCTGGGCGTCGGATCGCCGGGCAATTGCGCAATGGTTTACCGCCGATTCAGATCGACAGTGATGGGACGGTGTTCTAGGGTGCAGTGCAGAGTTGGGGAAGACGGGCTGAGGCGGATTTTGGATGTTAGAGTTTGGATTTTCGATTTCCGAGGTTTGATGGTCAGGCGGTTTTCGAGGAGCCATCGATAGATTGAGGTGGATTTTGAATTATAGATAATAGCTTTTTGAGGCGTGATGGTTAGGCGATTTTGCAGGCCCTGTCGATAGGGTAAGGTGGATTTTGCGATTTTGAGTTGGGTTTCTGGGGGGTGACAGTCCCATTCCTGGTTTGTCCCATTCCTGGTTGATTGTGTATGGGATATGGATAGAGGAATTCAAGCAAAACGGAAGTTTTTGCGGGGAGGGGAGTGATCGATTCAGATTATCGATTACCCACATTACCGGTTATATCGCTTAGGATGATGCGAAATTTAGAGCGTTCTGAATTTCGCCCATTGGGGCGTCTATTGCAAGTAGGGAATGAGTGATTTATGTCCGCTGAGGTTCATATTATTCGCCATCCGCTCGTTCAACATAAGCTCACCTTGATGCGTCGAGCGGAGACGAGTACGGCTAAATTTCGCGCTTTGTTGAAGGAGATCAGCATGTTGCTGGCCTATGAGGTGACTCGCGATTTACCCGTCAAACGTGAAAAAATTCGGACCCCATTAGCAATCATGGAAGCCCCTGTTTTAGCCCCGAATAAAAAATTGGTGGTGGTCTCCATTATGAGAGCGGGCCAGGGTATCCTGGATGGTATTTTGGAGCTAATTCCATCGGCTCGGGTGGGACATATCGGTCTTTATCGGGATCCCAGGACCTTAGCGGTGATTGAATATTACTGCAAGGTTCCCCATGACATTGTCGATCGAGATGTTTTGGTGGTAGACCCTATGATTGCAACGGGAAGCACCGCGATCGCAGCGGTCAATCGACTCAAACAAGTTGGGCCTCGGTCAATTCGCTTTGTCTGTTTACTAGCCGCCTCCGAAGGTATCCAGCAGTTCCATAGTCAACACGCCGATGTTCCCCTCTATACCGCAGCAGTCGATGAATATCTAGACGACAACGGCTATATTGTTCCAGGTTTGGGAGATGCAGGCGATCGGCTGTTTGGGACGAGTTAAGGGCTTCCGCTTCCGTATCAGCTTCGAGCCATGCTTTATAGTGAGAAAAGTAATATCCTGATGTGAGCATAGAGTAAACCTAATGGTGCTATTTGGATTTGGCAAGAAATTAACCCTGCCTACCCCTGAGGAAGCGCTGCCAGGTCGGGCGACAGAAATGCCAGTCCCCGATCGTCACTATGTCAATGGCTCCCCTTTGAAGCCGCCTTTTCCTAAGGGGATGGAACTAGCGATGTTTGGTTTAGGTTGTTTTTGGGGCGCAGAACGTAAATTCTGGCAGCAGCAAGGGGTTTTCACCACTGCTGTCGGGTATGCGGCTGGCGTTACCCCCAACCCCACCTATCAAGAAGTTTGCTCCGGCATGACGGGGCATAACGAAGTAGTCCTGGTGGTGTTTGATCCTAAGGTCATCAGTTATGAGCAACTGTTGAAGGTTTTTTGGGAAAGTCATAATCCCACCCAGGGCATGCGCCAGGGGAACGATACGGGAACCCAATATCGCTCGGGCATTTATGTCTACTCAGATCAGCAGCGTCAGTTGGCCGAAACCTCCCAAAAACTCTACCAGGAAGCTCTCAACCAAGCGGGCTACAGCCAGATCACTACTGAAATTCTAGAGGCGCCTACGCTCTACTATGCTGAGGATTACCATCAGCAATACCTAGCCAAGAACCCTGGTGGATATTGCGGTTTGGGCGGCACTAATGTGACCTGTCCAACCGGATTAGAGGTATAAGGGATTCGCGTAACCAGAAAATCCCAGTAGCCTGATAATAGGCAGGGCTTGTTTATTGCCTATAAGACCTATTCCCTTGACATTCAACCCTCATTTCCTCGCCCTTTCTTCCAAGCTGGGAGAAGGGGAATCTAGTTTTATCCCCTATCTCAGAATTGGGAGAGGAGCAGGTGATGGTAATTCAGTAATCACGCGATGTGCAACTTTAATTTCAACGAGTTTACGTCGTTTCAGCCCTTAGAAGGGGGCTTTAGAGTGATTTTGGTCTGATGCAAATGAGAACATTCTCATTAAGCATTGCCATGTAGAGACTTAGAGCA
>JASJDH010000003.1 GCA_030065175.1 Leptolyngbyaceae cyanobacterium MO_188.B28
GTAGAAGTCGAAGAGATTGCTGCTGGCGGTACTGCTTTAGAAGAGGGGGTGGAGGTGACCGCTACCAGGACGCTAACCTCCACTGAAATTACAGAGATTTCGATTGACCTCGAAGATGCAGTTCCCGTTTTAGAAGGGTTGTTGGCGATCGCAGACAGCCGCCTCAATTCTGTCACTCTAGTTGGGGAGCAGCGCCTGATCGATCTAGCGTCGCAATATCTGCTGCAACTTGATTTGCGCCGTCGTCAGGTGGCGGTGAATGTAAAAATTGTTGACGTCAGTTTGGGTGCAACTGATGAATTTGGAGCGAGTTTCTCATTTGGGGTGAATGATGCCAATATTACTAATACAGCCGGCACGGCAATCATTAACTTTGGTGAGAGTTCACCTAACACAGGAGCGATTGCACCAGGCTCCACAATAGGTGTTCCTACTGGTCTAGGGCTAGGTAGCTCACTTGCGGGGCTTGCCAACCAATTTTTGTTGCAGTTACAAGCCCAAATAGTCAGTAACAATGCCAAGATCCTAACGGATCCAACCCTGATCATTCAGGAAGGTCAAACAGCAAGCGTTAATCTGACTCAAGATGTGGTTTCCAATGTCGAGAGTCAGTTATCTACCGAAACCGGTCAAATTTTAAGCACTACGATTGAGACCGAAGAGGCGGGTCTGATTCTCACTATTCAGGTTAGCCGCATTGACGACAATGGTTTTGTGACCGTAAACGTAACGCCGTCAGTGACAGCAATCTCCCCTAGTAGTGTCCAGGTTGAAGGTATTACGGTTAGCTTACTGACTCGGCGAGAGGTCAGCTCTGGGGATGTTCGTTTACGGGACGGGCAAACGTTGATACTGGCGGGTATTATTCAAGATCAAGAACGAACTACGGTGACTAAAGTTCCGATTCTAGGTGACATTCCGATTTTGGGCGCCCTATTTAGAAGTACAAGTCGGCAAGACGAGCGGGACGAGGTGATTGTGATGCTGACGCCTCAAATTTTAGATGACTCCGATCAATCGACCTTCGGGTACAGCTACACCCCCGGTGAAGATGTCCAGGAGTTACTGGAACGGTCTCGGCGGCGTTAGCAGAGCCTAAGAAAATTTTAGGTTTCAGAGGCGACGAGTTTAAGCGTTGCTCGAGTTAGTCGACCAAAAGGCTGAAAGTCCTTGTAAAAAGGAACTTTCAGCCTTTTCGGCAGGCATTATAACTGTTGACTTTTGTAAGCAAATCAGGATTTTTTTCTGAAAAATCCCCGAAATCCATATAAATTCCAGGTTTCATCGATCTATATTGGCAAAGTTCCCCTTAGAATAGGGCAGTGAAAATTTGCGGTTTCAGGGGTTTCAGCGATTTGAGTCAATGTATTTCAGATCTAAATTTTGCCCCTGCCTCTGACATAGAGATGCTGACGCTCAATTATTTTGTATAAACCCATGAGGAGACGGATATGAATAAAGGCGAACTGGTGGATAAGGTGGCGGAGAAGGCTGCTGTCACCAAAAAACAGGCTGATGCTGTCATTACGGCGACCATCGAATCGATTATGGAAGCGGTTTCGAGTGGCGATAAGGTGACTTTAGTTGGTTTTGGCTCTTTTGAACCCAGGGAGCGCAAAGCGAGGGAAGGCCGTAACCCTAAAACAGGCGACACGATGCTGATTCCGGCGACTAAGGTGCCTGCCTTTTCCGCTGGGAAACTGTTTAAAGAGATGGTTGCTCCACCTAAGGAATAACAGTTTCATTGTCGAATCCATTAATCAATCGACCTGTTCATGGGGGGAATTTAGTCTGGGCTGCTTCGCTGTCGGGGTGTTCCCCCTCTGATCTATTAGATTTTTCAGCTAGTATTAATCCTTTAGGGCCGCCTGAATCTGCGATTCAGGCGATACAAGCTCATTTACCTCAATTAACTGTCTATCCCGACCCTGACTACAGCCGATTGTGCGCCGTATTAGGGGAGATCAATGATTTACCGCCCGACTGGGTTTTGCCAGGAAATGGTTCTGCTGAGCTACTGACCTGGGCCAGTCGGGATTTTGCGTCTTTAGCCGCGACCTATTTCTTAACACCTGGTTTTGGGGATTATGGACGGGCGCTTAGGTCGTTTGGAGTAGAGGGGATAGGGTGCCCCTTAGAGTTAGAGAATGGGGAATCGGGGGCGTGGAGTGATGGGTTGGAAGCTGTGTTGAGCACTCAACAAGTCGATCCAAAGCGGTGTGGGTTGCTGTTGAATAATCCCCATAATCCCACCGGACGACTTCTTCCCCAGGATTCTATCCTGCCCTATCTGGATAAATTTGCCTTGGTGGTGGTGGATGAGGCGTTTATGGAGTTCTTGCCGCCCGATCGTCGGCAAAGTCTAGTCACCCAAATTGTCGATTATCCTAATCTGGTTATTCTGTGCTCTTTAACCAAGTTTTACAGTCTACCTGGGTTGCGATTGGGATATGCGATCGCCCATCCTGATCGGCTTCGACGTTGGCGACAGTGGCGGGATCCTTGGCCAGTTAACGTCTTAGCGGCGGCGGCGGCGGAAGCGGTTCTACACGATCACGCCTTTCAACGCCGGACGCGGCAGTGGATGGAGCAGGCTCAACCTGAACTTTTTCAAGGGTTGTCTCAAATAGCTGGGCTGCGTCCCTTTCCGAGTGCGGTCAACTTTTTGCTAGTGGGGTGCGAATCATCCAGTTCCTATCTTCAGCTGCAGCTGCTCAAGCGGCATCGCATTTTGATTCGCGACTGTCTCAGCTTTCCAGAATTAGGAGATCGCTATTTTCGGGTCGCTGTTCGTTCGGTGTCAGAAAATTACAAACTCATTCATGGCCTCACGGAGATTTTAAGCGACTGCTAGCAGTCAGCTTTTTGATGGGGGTATAGGCAGACTCTACAGACGCCTCTAAACCCTGCGACTCCCTCTATATTAACCCAGAGTTCATGAAGTCTTAATTCTGCCTCTGTAAGATTACTCACTAATTGTGTAGGCTTTCAATAAAGGGTTCCTGATCGAAGCGAGCGTTTGCTTTAAGAACTCTTGTGGGTGTAACAAATTTCAAGTTTATTCAGAATAAATACGTAAATATCCTGGAAATTACGGAACGAAGATTTGGCAAGCAATGTCTGCTTCCTTAAGGCTTTTATCCCGGTGTAACCCAATATCAGATAATGCAGATTACTCCACCTCTCCCATCCGCATGGCAACAGCTGAAACGAGGGGATATCAACTGTGAACAAGCGCTCAACCTGCTCAAGAATGAGCGGGGCGAACTGAATATCGAACGACTCGATAAAGAGGTTGTCACTCGCTTTTTCCAGGTTTTTCCAGATCAAAAATTGCCCCCGGTGGCGCCCCTCTTGCTGTGGCAAAATTGTTACTATCTGGGTAGCCCGGTTACCCTATCGGAAGAGACGGTGCAAACCCTGCGCGATCGCACCCGCACCGAAATCCAAATTATTCCCATCACCGCCAAATGCTATCGCAATTGGCACCATAGTCGGCATTTCGACCCCAGTCGCATCCAAGTAGGGCCATTGTTGGATCCACTGACTGGGGAACTTACCGCTGAGGACATTGGCCAAACCACCGAACTCTCGTTAGCCAAGGCGGAAGGTCAGATTGAGCGGATTAAAACCATTATTTCCAGCGCCCTACGCCATCGCGCCAGCGACATCCATTTAGAACCCGCCCCTGAAGGCTTGAGGGTGCGCTATCGAATTGATGGGGTGCTGCGGGATATCACGATGCTGCCGGTTGAAGTCAGTCGTCGGGTGGTCGTGGCCCTCAAAGTAATGGCTGATATGGATATCTCCGATAGCCGCCGACCCCAAGATGGACGCATTGGCGAACAATATACCCTGGATAATAAAGTCAAGCTGAGCATGGATATGCGGGTTAGCACCCTGCCCTGTGTGGGCGGTGAGAAAGCGGTGGTGCGCTTGCTCCCCCGCGAAAATCCCTTTTCCACCATTGCCAAATTGGGCTTTTCGCCGGAGGTGTTGCCGCTTTATAAGTCCTGGCTGCAACAGCCTCAGGGCATGATTATTTTCACCGGCCCGACTGGCTCTGGCAAAACGAGTACGCTTTATACCAGTCTGCAAGCGATCGCCACCGAGCATGTCAATGTCGTCACTGTTGAGGATCCGGTAGAGTACGTCTTACCTAGAATCACTCAAACCCAGGTGAATGAAGCGGCGGGGATGACCTTTGCCGCTGGCCTGCGGGCAATTTTGCGGCAAGACCCCGATATTGTGATGGTGGGGGAAGTGCGTGACCATGAGACGGCGGAAACAGCTATCAGAGCCGCCTTGACGGGACATTTGGTATTCACTACACTCCACACCAATGACGCAGTGGGCGCTATTCCCCGCATTAAAGATATTGGGCCTGATCCTGGACTGATTAGTGATGCGGTTTTGGGGGTTATTGCTCAGCGTTTAGTGCGCCGCGTTTGTCCCTGCTGTGCTGAACCCTACACCCCTCGCCCAAGGGACTTGAGCCTACTTGGATTAGACGACAAAGCAGTGAATACGGCTAACTGGCTACGCGGTAAAGGCTGTCCTAAGTGTTTTCATTCAGGCTATTTCGGTCGAGAGGCTGTGGCCGAACTCATTGAAGTGGATGACCGTATTCGCGAGATTATCTACGATGGGGCCATTACTCAACTGCATCGCTATCTCCGGGAGATTAACTTCTTCAATTTCCGCAGAGCTGCGATTGAAAAGGTCACCACTGGTGTCACAACGGTTGATGAGGTGATCCGGGTCTTGCCCCGCACCGCTCTGTGCCGCCGTTCATCGAGTGAATCAGAGCCAATTCAGTTAGTGCAGCGATTTAATATGGGATAGATAAGTTAGCGTCTTGATTAATTTCAGTTGGTCAGGATGTTGTTTGTAATTGAGCGAGATAGTGCGTTCGCTTGATATCGCTATCTCCCGTGAAGAATATTGCATATAAAGCGTAAAACTCAATTCCGTCTGAGAATGCCCTATGTGATTTTGATTTAGCTTTGACTTCTTGGGTGGGGAGTGGCCAAGATTATTACTGATTTAACTGATTTTTAATGTTGGATTTACCTCTATATTACCTCTATGTATAAGTATTTATAAGGAGTCATTTTTTGTAGATACTCATTGTGTCTAATCCTTTTTCAATAGGGATTTCTCTTGAGTTTATTGCATCGCTTATGCAAGTTGTTAGAGCGATGTTTAAAGGAGCTGCAATCAAAGCTATTATCTCAGCTGCGGTTTTAGGCATAACCAGTGCTTCTGCTTATGCGGAGGCCAATAACCTTACACTCAGCATTTCACCCTATAGTGAAGATAGTTTTAGCGACTTAATAAAACAGGCGGAATTGGCTGCGCAGCATACAATTATCCAGAAGTTCAATCAAGATCCAACGTTGATTGAACTTAATATTACTGTGCTGAGTGAATATAACGGCCAAGTTGTTCCGCTCATAACTTCAACAGTATCTCGTTCTGATTGGCAAGCTTCGCCTAACATCACTCGATGGACTAAGTATTTAAGTATTTCCTACGCCCTATTAGTATTTGGGAATACTGAAGGTTCTGATGCGGTTATTCGTTCTGAACCTATCCCTATAGCCTCGCGGCCAGTTGACCCTATTCTTGAAATAATTCGGTCTGCAGAGCAAGCTGTGGATGAGGGACGTATGTCAGAAGAAGAATTGAATGAGTTAATCGACGAATTAGATTAATTCTAAGGGTTTTTTAAAAAACCGCTCCTCTTTGACCCACAAGCATGATGATTGGAATTTCCTATTCTCCTATAACTTTGCCTCCTAAGTATTTAGACGCGACCTTGCAAGACTGATTTGGGAGATGTTGGGGTCTCGAGATATCCTTGAGGGTTCTTAAGTGCACGTTGCTTGTTTTATGAGAGATCTGTCCTGATAGATCTCTCATAAATGCTTTTCATCTGTTCATAGCTTAGCCTCATTTTTTACTAACACTCAAAAAAATAAGCTGAAGTAATTCTAGGGCCGCTTTATTTGAAGTTTTAATTAATCAAAATTATTTATTGTCTCTCACTATTTTTTAGGCAAATTATTTGTCGATAAGACTCTACTGAATATTCTAAAGAGTCAAATTCCTGTATTTATTGATTTAGAAAAAGCGGTTTAAAATACCGGCTTATTTAAACAGATTGAAGCCTTTTGTTAACCTTATTTTTACCCATATTACGAGCAAAAATGGGAATATTTGTCTTGGGAATTACGCTGAATTTTTAGCGTTTAAATCCAGTAATTCGGCGCATATTTAGTTGTAGAAACCCTTTGATTAAAGTGCTTTTTTGCTTATTCAAAGGACTGTTTTGCGTATTTGATTTTGGATGACGGAGGTTGGGTTTATTGACAGCTTCAGAGGCAATTTCCTGCAGCTCCAATAGCTCCATTGACTGGTTGTTTTGAGAGAAATTTGAGGGTTACTCATGTCTAGACTTTCACGTCGCCAGTTTGCTGTGCTGATGGCGGCAGCAGCAGCAGGTACTGCAGTGGGTCCTATGGGCTTACTGAATGCCCGCAGAATGTTAGCTGATGGGGACGAAAGAGGAGAGAATTGTTTTCCTAGCAGTTTCAATGTCCCTGGTTTTGGCCCCATATCACCGAAAGTTCCTCTGAATACAAGTGCTTTGGGCAACGTAGCAGGTGCAGGCGATCTTAGGGGTAAGGCTTTACTGAGACTGCCAGATGGATTTCAATACAAGGCCATCTCCATCAGAGGGGATGTCATGAGCGATGGCGTCTTGGTTCCTGGCGACCATGACGGCATGGCAGTCTTTTCAGGTCCCAAAGGGTCTGGCGTCAATATTCTGGTCCGTAACCATGAGCTAAGCCCCACCGAGAACGAAGCTGGCAGTCAGGCGGGGTGTTTAGCTCCCAACGGTCGTCAGTATGACCCCTTTCGGGGAGATGCTGCGGGGCTTGGCGGCGGCGGAACTACCACTGTTGTTGTAGATTACAACGGCAATAAAGTCAGAGACTTTGTTTCACTGGGCGGTACGATCCGTAACTGTGCTGGCGGTCCGGCTCCTTGGGGGGGCTGGATTACCTGTGAGGAAAATACCTCTACGCCTGCAAACAATTCTCAAGTCACCAAAAAGCACGGTTATAACTTTGAGGTTAACGCCTTTTCCCCTGTGGCGGTGGATCCGGTTCCCTTGATTGCAATGGGTCGGATGAATCACGAGGCCGTATCCGTTAGTCGCAACGGCATTGTGTATGAGACCGAAGACCGGGGCGATAGCTGCTATTACAAATTTGTGCCGAAAGTTGTGAAGCAGGGTGGAAAAGTTACCCGCACTGGACAATTGTTGGAGGGCGATCTGTTCGCCATGGTCATCGACAAAAATCAGCGCTCCAGTTGCAATGGCGATCCACTGCCAACTAGCTTTTTGCAGGGGGCTGAAGTCGTTGACACGCGTGGAACTGCTCGCGGCGCTAAAAGCAGTATGCTGCCTTTCCTCGGTCAGTCTCTGAAGGTAAGGTGGGTCAAACTGGATGACGTTGACCCCGAAGAGGATACCCTGCGGCTTGAAGCTCAATCTAAAGGCGCTTCTGTCTTCTGGCGCGGTGAGGGAGCCTGGGAATTTAATGGCTTACACTACTGGGTGAATAGTGGCGCGGGTGATTCAGGCGAAGGCCAAGTGATGTGCTATGACCCCAAGAATGAAACCGTTACCCTAATTGTTGAGTCTACTAATGAAAATCTGCTAGATGGTCCTGACAATATAACGGTAGCCCCTGATGGCGTCATTTACTTGTGTGAAGACGGCAGCGACGGCAATCCAGGAGATCCCAATTTCAGCCAGTACATTGTGGGTATTAATGGCGCAGGCGGGCTGTTCCAGATGGCCCAGAATATCCTTGACACCAGCGAATTTGCGGGCGCTTGCTTTTCCAAGGATGGCAAGTTCCTCTATGTCAATTCTCAAGGAGTTGGCATTACCTATGTTATTTGGCGTGAGGATGGTCGTCCGATTACCCTTGGCGATGATAACGAAGACTAAGCTATGTCTAAACTATTGATACCTTAGAGTTTTGAGCGGTTTGGTTATAGATTGAAGGTTGGGAAGGATACTATCTTTCCCAACCTATTTTTTGGCAATTGGGTTGGTTGAACCTGTGAAACCCAATGCAGGTGGGGGATATTGGGTATCGTTATCAGTTAATCAATCTGCATTTTTAGGGTAGCTGTTCGAATAAGTCCCTATCTCGTTCAGCAAGGTACGATCGCAATGGTCAGAGGGGACATAAGAGGCTGAGGGATGGCTGTTGATTATGATCTAGTGATTATTGGCGAGACGCTAGAAGCTCGCGAGGCGTCTGTCTTAGCTACATCCTTTGGCGCTAGGGTGGCGATAGTGGAGCCGGAGCCGACGCCCGTTAACCTTCTACGGTCCAGTCTGTATCAACAGACATTTTTGCAAGCGGCTCGAATAGTGCGGCGGCAGTCGGCGTTACGGCAGGAATCGCGAACTGTATTTGATTCAACCTCAGCGGAATTAACCGGGGAATGGTCGGAAATTTGGCGATGGGTTGAAATCGTCGTCGCTAATTTAATCGATTTGCGATCGCCGCACATCATGGCTGATCAAGGTGTCGATGTTATTGCAGGCAACGGTCAGTTTGTGAAACGCCCTCGATTGGCTTTTGAAGTGGGGAATCGTCTCCTCACGGCTCGGTCTTACTTACTTGCGACTGGCGCTCAAAGCGCCATGCCGCCTAGTTATCCCCCATTACCCAAACGCTGCTTTACCCTAGACACTTTTGATCGCCTCTCCAAATTGCCTCACTGTCCCGAGCGTTTAATCGTCATTGGGGCGACTCCGGCGGCGCTTGAATTGGCCCAGACATTTAACCAGTTAGGATCGCGAGTCACCGTTGTCACCCCAGCCAATTCTCTGCTGCCGACTGAAGATCTCGATGTGGTTCGTCTAATGCAGGCTCAACTAGAAGCGGATGACGTTCGTCTTCTACTTCGAACCCGGGTTAGCGATATTCAATCCACAGAAGTCGAGATTGTTCTGAAGTGCGAAGATCAATCGCTGATGGCTGACGCGGTTTTGATCGCCAGTTCGCCGACGCCTCATGTGTCTCATCTGAATCTTGATTCCGTCGGCGTTCGGTGGAATCAGCGGCAGGTTTTGGTCAATCGGTATCTCCAGACAACTCGATCTCGGATTTATGCCTGCGGTTCTATGTTGGGGGGCTATGGCTTGAGTGCGATCGCTCACCGTGAGGCCCAGATCGTCGTCAATAACGCCCTATTTCTGCCGAGACAAGTCGTCGACTACCCCAACATTCCCTACAGTTTTGCCACCGCCCCAGAGGTCGGCCGTGTAGGACTCACTGAAATCCAAGCCCAATATCTCTATGGCGATTTATATGGTCAGAGCGAAGCTGTTTGGGTCTTCAAAGCTCCCTTCAAGGGCGTGGATAAGGCTCAAATGTTAAATTGCGTCACTGGCTTTTGCAAGTTGATTGGGCTGCAAAATGGCAAAATCCTCGGGGCCCAGATCGTAGGAACGCAGGCTAGCGAGTTGGTCCAATTCATCGCCTTGGCGATGCACCAAGGCGCCACGGTGGAAGAGCTGAGTCAATTCCCGGCAATCTCCGCCACCCTCTCAACAGTGATTACTCAAGCGGCGGATCAATGGCGTCGGCGTCATTGGCAGGTTAGCAACTGGCGGCGAGATTGGGCGGAAAACTGGTTTAACTGGCGCCGGTCTCAAGTTCGTTAAGCCTAATCCCCTAAACTTTTGCCAAGGTCACCGATTCTGGCTGATCCTGATATTTCCCTTGACGAGTTTCGTAGCTGACTTCGCAGGGTTCTCCTTCTAAGAACAGAAGCTGAACCACCCCTTCATTGGCGTAAATGCGACAATCAGCGCTAGAAGAGTTGGAGAACTCTAAGGTGAGATGACCGCGCCAACCGGCCTCTGCAGGGGTTAGATTGGCGATAATGCCGCAATTGTGGACGAATACCCCAGCCTCGAGCGCAAAATTTCCGGTTTCCGGCGCGGTCAAGCAATAAACATCATGGACTCCAGGAACCTCTTGAATTGAGGCCACCTTATGATTTCTGACAGACTGGTTTATCACTGGTCCCGCTGTCGTCGGTCTGCTCAAACCAGCCGAAGTCAATACCCGTTCCGTCTGGGTTTGTGGGCGGGCGGACTTCCACTCAAAATTCTGCTTGTGATGGATACCTTGTCGGCGATTCCACTGATCACTGAGATAAGGGATGCTAGAGAGACCGCCAGTCAAAGGCTGATAGACTTGTTCAACTCCGCGGGCGACATGACGATATAGCGGCATGAGGGAATCGTTGGGGCGCAGCTCATGGGCTGGGGTCATCGTTCCCTCTCTCGTCATAAATAGATGATCCGGTGTGCAGAAGATGGATTCGGTATTGTCCAATGTCATCTTCAGCAGTGAATCTCGTCCGATATATCGAGGGTATTGGAGTCGGCTAACGATGACTTGACCCTGGCGATCGATACTATATCCCCAGAATTGCTCCCCTATTCCAGCGCGATTGGCCATCTCCTCCAAAGTGAGCGCTGTTCCATCCGCCAGCGCCACAGCTGTATCGCCCCGAAAGCAACGGGCGTAAGTGGATTTGCCGATACAAATTACGCTGATGTTATGGGGGACTTGTATTTTTTCTAGCGCAACGCCTAAGCCGTAGGAGTGGGCCGGCAAAATAAAGTGGTCGCCGCCGTCATCTGATTGCAACGGAGTCAATTCTAGATTCTTGGGATTAAAGCGTTTAGGGTCGACTACTGTCCCTGGAATGTGGCGGAATATGCGAAATTCAGAGGGCGATAGACGAATATCGTAGCCATAGGAGGACAGTCCATAACTGATGACAGGCCTTGAGACCGGCAGAGAGTCAACCTCAATCTGACGCACCAAACTTGGCTCAAAGGGCTGAATCATCCCTTTCGCGGCCATTTGATTAATCCAGATGTCGTTTTTGATCATGATCCCGCTGGGGCAAATAATTTCGTCTAAATTGGGTAACCTGATCGGCGATCTCTATGATCGAATCAGGCATCTTGGGTCCTGTGAGGATAACATCTACTTGAGCCGGGCGATCGCGCAAAAACTTAAGAACGTCAGTCTCAGGGATCAGACCAAAGTCAATGGCCAAACTCAGTTCATCTAGAACAACCAACGCATATTTCCCCTGCATCACCTTTTCCTGAATCTGGGACCAAAGATCTTGCAGGGCTATTTTCTCGTCTTCGTTAACTGGGCCATTTCTAAAGCAATGGCGAAAGTTTCCTCGAATCCAGTCCAGATTTTGGCCCAGCTGAACCGGTCGATCAACGCCCTGATCAATGCCCCCTTTGAGAAATTGGACGACTAATACAGACGTTCCTTGTCCGGCTGCTCTCAGCGCCTGAACCATGACATTGGTAAAAAAACTTCGATGGGTTGAGGTGAAAACCTGAATAGCGCCCTCAATGACATGCAGGAACCGACGACTCCGAACCGAAACAGCAGGCTGACTAGAATCTGATGCAGATGTAGAGGCTCTCAGTTGTGAAACCATGAACTTGGTTACTTTGGGATTGGCTAAATATAGCGTATTTTTTGAGGTTTGCTCGTTGAATAACTCTAGATGTATGAAAAAGTAGCGGTATGAAAGAGCCCGGGCAGTGACCCCCAGGGTGGGCGAGGCGTGCAAAAAGCTTTACCCCGGAGAATGCGTCCTGTTTTGGGAGTGATTTAAAGGGAAATGGTCGGCTTCCGCCCCAACTTCAGAAAAAAATTATCGTTCGTGCATTGAGCCTGCTGTATTCTGATTGAGAACTTTTGAGATAATCTCTATGACTTGGCAGCGTCCGGATGGTCGTCAACCTAATCAACTCCGCCCCGTCAAGTTTGAGCGACAGTTTACTCGATTCGCCGCGGGCTCGGTGCTCACTCACTGTGGTGAAACCCAGGTTCTCTGTACGGTGTCGGTGCAGCCTGGCGTTCCTCGGTTCTTGGAGGGGACAGGTCAGGGGTGGCTAACGGCTGAATATCGTATGTTGCCTGGATCGACGCCCCAACGCCAGCAACGAGAGCTTTTGAAGCTTTCTGGCCGCACCCAAGAAATTCAACGCTTGATTGGTCGCAGTCTGAGGGCCGCTTTAGATTTAAAAGCTTTAGGGGAAATCACGCTCATTGTGGATGCGGATGTGCTTCAGGCAGATGGAGGAACCCGCACCGCCTCTATAACAGGGTCTTTTGTGGCGCTGCAAGATGCGATTAACCAACTGATCCAGCGGGGAGATTTGGAGGAGTCCCCGCTCCGTCGCCAAATTGCGGCGGTGTCGGTAGGCCTGGTCGAGGGCGAACCCGTTCTGGACTTGAATTATCCGGAAGATGTCGCCGCATCGGTAGACTTCAATGTCATCCTGAATCAGGATTTAGGCATTATCGAGGTACAAGGTACGGCTGAGGAGGGGAGTTTCAGCCGGACTCAACTTAATCAGCTAATGGATCTTGCAGAACAGGGCATTCAGAAGCTCCTGGCGGCTCAAAGCCAAGCCTTTGAAGAGACCTGATATCTGACCTCAATTCTCTGTTTGAATAGCGGGAATAAGAGCCAGCAGTTGACTGACTCAGCGACAGTCAAACTAGAAAGTGAAAACTGAACGGCGGGGCATGACAAGGTTCACGACCTAACTTTTCATGGCCCAATATATGTACTGCCGGATCCGCCATCGATAATGGCTGATCATCAATGGCTGATCATCGCTTTAAGGAAAGGCGCTTCAGAACTTCCCCGACAACGAATAGGAATCCGCCCAAACCCAAATAGATGAGACAGAAAAATAAACTGGTGAAACTGGAAACCCAGTCACCAGGGATCAGTGTATAAGATTTTCCGTCTCGTCCTTGAACCAGGATGCGATTTGGAAATTCAATCAGGCGATAATGGACGCCTTGCCAAAACACGGTCTTTTGGGGAACGTTTTTATGACAGGTGCGGCTGGGTTGACTCAGCGGCTTCACCTGTTCCCCTAACAATTTATATTCATCCTTGGAGACGGTTGAGCGGAGTTCAATGGGCCGATGCGTACCGCTACAAAACTTCAAGTGTCCTTTGGCATTAGACAATAGGTAGCTGCGCTCAAATTCTCCAGTTGGTTTGTAGCGTTGTATTCGATTGAGGGTATTGGAAAGAACATAGATATAGCCTTGTGGACCCACTGTAATGCTGGCCGCGTCAATCAGAGGAGCCTCTTGATAGGTTGGGGCCTGGGTCCAATAGGCGATATTGCCCCAACAGGCGATGGTCAGGACGAAGAGCCCTACCCCGATTCTCCTCATCAATCGAACGCTGAGGGGCGTTTTAAGGACTTTGGGATGACGATAGGCCGGACGCGCAGGAATGGGCTCAAGGGGCTGCGAAGTCGCCCCCACCACATACACATCACACTTGACCAGGCCGCCAATCCGACGCGCTAAATCGACTGCTTGCCATCGCTCCATTTCTAGTACTAGGAGGTACCACTGGGGCGGTTGATGGTGGGTTTCTAGCCAAAGGTTAGTCGGCGAGTAAGGATCGTCATCTTCAGACTGCACTTTAATCGTCGCCACTGCGCCGAAGGAAATACGGGAAGCCGATTGAATTGCGAGATAATCGGGCTCATTATCCCTCAGCTGAAAGGTAAAGGCTTGCACTGAGCTACGCTTCAGAGAGAACGGCGTCCTCTTTTGGATCGAGGATTGTTCCTTCAGGAAAGCGGCTGGCCGGAGGGTGATCATCCGTCGAGCGGCGTCAAAGTCTGATCCCAGCCATTGCTTTTGACGCAGCGTCATGAGGGTGAAGAGCAGACTGGCTCCGGATAGGGCTAGACCGAGGGGATTAACCAGTGCAAACTTCACACCGATATAAGTTGTCGCTAGCCCGACATTCACAGCAAGAATCTGGATCGTGAACTGGACCCAGATGGGGGCGACTCGCAGGCATAGAGATCCATCACGCCGACGTTGTGTCGTAGAAAAGGTGCGTGAAGAACGACTTCGCAGGGGTTGGGGAGGGATTAGCAACCTGAGAAAATGCACAAAATAACGAAGAGTAAAGGGTTGTCTTCCGCACAGTGACGGTTTACGCTGTGTGCTCTCTATAACCGTTTCGTTCCGGTGGTGGACAAATCAGGAATAAAGTGCATAGACCTGTTTTTCCTGGATGAATTCGGTGTTGATTGGTTGTCGAGGCTGGATGTAGCAATGAAGAGGTTGGATGGGTGAGAAGTAATTTAGCTGACGAGTTCCTAAGCAAGATTGTTCTGGCTGGGCTAAGGATATGGAAAGCAGAGGAGAGGGAGGGGTGCTAGTCCTATTGTTTAGGACCTGTCTGCGTATGTCATTCCCACTTCCGTAGGAATCTCAACGAGGAAGGAATCTAATGAGGGCGTATCATTTAAGCCGGAATAATCTGTGGAATACAGAAGTCAGAATTCATGCAGGAACTCGATTCTGTCTCCTGACTCCTCTGTTCCGTCTCAGGGAAAGTTTCCTGCTTTAAGTTGTAAGCCCTAATTAGACAGATTAAGTTAGGAATCAAACGGTTGATGCGCTGCTGCAATAGTTAAGAAGCATTTCAATTGTTTTGTTTATATTTTCTAAATTTAATGGCTGAACATCCTTTTCTATAAGGGTTGGAGCGATATGTCTTCACCAACCTGGAAGGTTTGCTTGAAGCGGGGGCGGGCTCACAAAGTCAGTATCTCTGAGACAATCGAAATCAATCTAATGGCGTTGAGAGTTTTAGCTCGTCCAGAACTCATCCTGCTGGTTGGCGCTCATCGGGTGTCGCATTATCTGAGCCGTCTGGCTAGGTTCCTAACTCAAACTCGGATAGTTAATTTAAGGAAATAAGGGAGAACTTCGGTATGAAACTGGCTTATTGGATGTATGCAGGTCCTGCTCATATTGGCACCCTCCGTATTTCCAGTTCCTTTCAGAATGTTCACGCCATCATGCATGCGCCCATTGGCGATGACTATTTCAACGTGATGCGGTCTATGTTGGAGCGCGATCGCAACTTTACGCCGGTAACCATCAGTTCTGTAGACCGGACTGTATTGGCCCGAGGTTCTCAGGAGAAAGTCGTTAACAATATCACCCGTAAGGACCAAGAAGAGCACCCTGACCTGGTGGTGCTTACCCCCACCTGCACCTCCAGTATCTTGCAAGAAGATCTGCAAAATTTTGTCGATCGAGCCCAGATGGACGCCAAAGGCGACGTCATGTTAGCGGACGTCAACCACTACCGAGTGAACGAGCTACAGGCTGCGGACCGCACCCTAGAACAGATCGTCCAGTACTACACTGAGCGGGCTCGGAAAAAGGGCGAACTGCCCGAAGGCAAAACCGAAAAGCCCTCAGTGAACATCATTGGGATTGTCTCCCTAGGATTCCACAATCAGCATGACTGCACAGAACTCAAGCGATTGATGGCGGATTTAGGCATTGAGGTCAACGCCGTGATTCCTGAAGGCGCGTCGGTTCATGAGCTGAAAAACTTGTCCAAGGCTTGGTTCAATCTGGTTCCTTATCGCGAAGTTGGGTTGATGACCGCCCGTTGGTTAGAGCAGGAATTTGGCATGCCCTATGTGGACATTACGCCGATGGGGGTAGTGGAGACGGCTCGCTGTATTCGCACAATCCAGAAGGTGCTTAACGAGCAAGGGGCCAATGTTGACTATGAGGACTATATCAATAACCAAACTCTGTATGTTTCTCAGGCGGCTTGGTTCTCCCGTTCAATTGACTGCCAGAACCTGACGGGTAAGAAGGTGGTAGTGTTTGGCGACAATACCCATGCTGCGGCTATGACCAAAGTTTTAGCTCGGGAAATGGGGATTCATGTGGTGCTGGCGGGCACCTACTGTAAGTATGATGCTGATTGGTTTAGAGAGCAGGTGAGCGAGTACTGCGATGAGGTAATGATTAGCGATGACAATGGAGATATTGCAGACGCGATCGCCCGGATTGAACCCGCAGCAATCTTCGGCACCCAGATGGAGCGCCACGTTGGTAAGCGGTTAAGTATCCCCTGCGGCGTTATCGCCGCCCCCATCCACATCCAAGATTTTCCCATTGGTTATAAGCCCTTTGTCGGGTACGAAGGCACTAATCAGATCGCCGATTTGGTGTATAACTCCTTTACCTTAGGAATGGAAGATCATTTGCTCGAGATCTTTGGCGGCCACGACACCAAAGAAGCCTTAACGAAGACAGTTTCCGCCGACTCCGATCTCAGCTGGAGTAAGGATGGTCAAGCTGAACTCAATAAAATTCCTGGATTTGTCCGCGGTAAGGTGAAGCGCAATACCGAGAAATTCGCCCGTGAGCGCAATATCACCCAGATTACCGCTGAAGTCTTGTATGCGGCGAAGGAAGCCGTGGGCGCTTAGGTTAGGCGCTGTGTAAGAATAACTTCAGCAGGGCATGAGGAGTCTGAAAGGCTTACACAGCGCTAAAGTGTGAATTTATTTTTGAATGCCCCCTTAGGGTTGATCCTGGAGACAAAATATAGAATACAGAAGGCAGAAGTCAGTCAGCATCTAGCTTCTGCCTTCTGTATTTTTTACCTGCTGGATTGTTCCAGCTTAAATTGAATGTCCACCCTTGTGGGACATAAATTCGACATTCAGGATGATTCTGCAATTTTGGATTTGCCACAATAGAAATAGAGGGCATCGAGCAAGATAGGGATTGAGGCTTCTCCAATCGGCTATTGATTGACTATCGCTCCTAAACGGCTTCATACCCAAGCCCTTTGTCCAACCTAATTGACCTAACTCAGGCGCTTACTTAGCAAACGCCAAGATACCGTAATAACTCTACGAGGTGAGGTATGAGTAATAACTTCAGCACCTCAGATCAGCTCATTCAAGATTTGAGAAAAGCCACTGTCGACCTACATCGAGTTAACCCTTGGATGGGGTTCTTCCGCTTTAGTGGAATTGGTTTGGTGGTGATTGGCCTACTGACTTTAGCCTGGTTGACCCAGAACGCGTTTATCTTTCTGGGGCTGGTTTTAGCGGCTGGGGCAGTCTATGCATTGTGGTTGATCTGCACCCATGATGCCGTGCATCATACTCTCACTGGTTGGGTTCCGTTCGAGAATCTAGCGTCTCGATTAATTAGTTGGCCGCTCCTCTGGCCATATGGTCTCTACGCCGAGTTACATCGGTTGCACCATGGTTGGAACGGGTTGAATCTATGTGATCCCGAACGGGTCCAATGGACGTATCAAGAATATCAGAGCGTTAATCCGCTACTTCAATGGTACGTTCGCCGTCAGTGGATAGTGGACATTTTTGTACTGGGCGGTATTGGAATGATTGTTAAGACCGTGATGGGCGCGTTACGGTTTCAATCCGTAACGCCTAGTATCCGTTTCCAGTTATTCCTTGATGCAGCGGGTATCCTGCTTGTTCAAGGAGCCTTTCTCACGGTTGCAATGCTCCATCATGCTGTATTCAAATACTTGATTTGCTGGTTTATTCTAGAGCGGATCATTGGTGTTGTAATACAGACTCGAGATCATTTAGAACACTATGCACTCTGGGGAAGATTCGGCGGACACCAAATCACTCAGTTATACGCTTGCCGGAATCTCAAGACGAGCCCTGTCATTGGATGGCTGATGGGAGGGCTAAATTACCACGCAGTCCATCATACCTTTCCTGGGATTCCCTTCAACCATCTGCCTGAAGCTTTTCAGCGCATTCAGGCCGTGCTGCGTCGACATCATCTCCCTTTGATGAAACTGGACGGGGGGTATTTTCAGGAATTCCGCCGCCTCAGCCAACAACCCTCTTTAATTGGGGAATCCGACCTGACAAATTTAACGGGTCGTCACCAAATGATCCCAGTTGGCTAGCCAATTGAAAAAAAAGACCGACTCTGAAGTTCATTCTTCTTAAGAAAGAAGCTTGCCGTCTTCACAATTTCCTCATATTTGAGCCTTACACTGCTTAATTGTGAAAATCAGATGAGTTGTGTGTTCCCTCTCGGCTGGTTGATTATTTGGCTAACGTTGGCGCCGCATTTGGTGAGGTTGGAAAACATCTATGAATGACTGTCCTTGCTGTTCAGGTTCATTAATCCGCCATATTCGTAATGACGGTATTTATTGGTTTTGCCCATCTTGCTGGCAAGAAATGCCAAACTTTACCTCAGAATTTGCAAGTTGTGCTGTGAACCCTAGGCTAAAGCTGGAACGCCTGCTGGCAGCCTCTTCTGTAGGCGTTTCTAAGAAATTAGTACGCGTTGGATGATGTCTCGGTTGGGTTAATTCGCGACTACAGCTCTTGTCCTATGCCAATCGTCGCCGATATATCAATTTTCTATTGCGCTCATGTAAACCGGGAAAACGTTTCCCGAGACAGAATTAGACTCCAGAAAGGTTCGGATATCGCTATCAAGGAGTTTAGTTAGAGGGGTTTTTGAGCAAGGGTTACTCAAAAACCTCTCATTTCCCTTGAGCAAAATAATAACGATTGAAAATTCTATACAAACTTATACAAAACAAGCCTATACAAAACAAGTGCAGGGGTGAAAGCAAGTCTATGGATGACTGGGCGGCAGTTTGAGGTCGCCGACGGGACAAGTGCCCTGACGGTTGCTTACCCGCTTACTGTCTATCTGATTCAAAGCCTAATATCTCCAAGGAAGATGTTGTGCGTTAAGGCAGTCATTCTAAGACGAGCGATCGCAGTTTGGGCGTCAGCATCTGAAAGGCGATGCCTCGATGGCTGCAGCGAGCCTTTTGCGAGGGCGTCATTTCAGCAAATGTTTTTCCCTGGGTGGGTTCATAGAAGATGGGATCATAGCCAAACCCCCCTGCACCCCTTGGTTGTTGCAGGATTTCTCCTCGGCAGACACCCTCAGTTTCTAACGCAATCTCGCCATTAGGCCGCGCCAAGGCAATGGCGCAGACAAACTGGGCTTGACGGTTCGGCGTACTGCCCAACTCTGCTAATACCCGGGAAATCCGGTCAGCGTCATCCTTGCCATATCTAGCCGAATAGACCCCTGGCGCTCCATTCAGCGCCTCAACAACTAACCCCGAGTCATCGGCGATGGCCCACTGGCCAGTTGCGATCGCCACCTGAGATGCCTTCAACCGGGCATTCTCCAAAAACGTTTCGCCGGTTTCTTCAACCTCCAAGTCTGGCGGCTTCAGCGTCAGCGTCCAATTCAGATCGGCTAAGTAGGGCTGTATTTCCTTCAATTTCCCGGGGTTTCCAGTGGCCACGACAATGGCGAGCATAATGCAAGATCTATACAGTGGAATGGTCTAGTACAAAGGCTTCCATTCATCCTACACGCTTCATTCTCGCTTCTCGCATATTTGCTAGTCAGCTTCGGCCCTTACCCTATCCCAGCAACCTGATCCGAGCAGTCGTCCCCGAAAGCTGATAGCGTGAGACAAGATGAAAACTGTTTGACAAGGACCCGATTGAAGAAGCGCTCAAATTACTGGTTACTTCTACCCTATATCCACCTTCACTGGCGAACCATTGTCCAGGGATTTCTCTGTACATTGGTGTTTACCGCCTTTTGGCCGATATTGGCCACGTTGGTTGGTAAAATGCTCGTTCTTTTAGTGGATGGCAAGGTGCTTGCCTTAGCGAAGATTGCCGGTCTTACGCTTGGGGGGTTTCTGATCCACAAAGCGGGGCAGTATGGACAAGATTCGTTAATGGCGAAGGCTGCCTTGTCGGTTGCTTTTGATCTTCGGAAACGAGTGTACGCCCACCTGCAAACCCTGAGCCTTGGCTATTTTGAAAAGACTCAGACCGGAGATTTAGCTTACCGCCTGACTGAAGATATCGATCGGATTGGAGAAGTGGTCAACAAGCTGTTTCATGACTTTATTCCATCCGCCCTTCAGTTAATAGCGGTCTTCAGCTATATGATTTACCTCAATTGGCCGCTAACCGTCGCCGCTTTAATCTTGGTGCCCCTCCTGGCGTTGCTGGCGGGGTGGTTTGGCGATCAAATGCTACGCTTTTCCCGCCGCAGTCAAAACCTGGTGTCTGATTTGTCGTCCCAACTGACAGAGGTGTTCAGTGGAATTCGACTGATTCGAGCCTTTGCGGCTGAGGAGTATGAAATTGAGCGGTTCAGTCGAGAGGCGGAGCGTAATCGGCAGGCCAGATATTCGGCGGCTTGGTTAAGGGCGATCCAGCATCCTGTCGTGGGTTTTTTATACGCAGTGGTGGTGATTTTCATTTTTCTGATCGGCAGTTGGCAGATTTCCATTGGCGGTCTGACGCCTGAGGAATTTGGGGTTTATATTACCGCCGCCATCATGCTGATTGACCCGGTGGGTCACACCATTGATGATTATGGTCAATTTAAAGAAGGGGAGGCGTCGGTTGATCGGATATTCGAAATTATGACGATTAAGCCGGTGGTGTTAGAAAAAACTAACGCTAAAGTCCTCCCGGCTGTGACAGGAAAGGTGGAGTTTCGCCATATTCATTTTGGTTATCTGGCGGATAAACCTGTGTTGAAGGATCTGCACTTGTTGGCGATGCCAGGGGAAGCGATCGCCCTGGTGGGGTCTTCCGGCGCTGGAAAAACCACTTTGGTCAATCTTTTGCCCCGATTCTACGATCCTCAAATGGGGCAAATTTTGATTGATGGTCATGATGTTCGGGATGTTACCTTGCCCAGTCTGCGCCGCCAGATTGGAATTGTGCCCCAAGAAACCGTCTTATTTTCCGGTACAATCGCCCAGAATATCGCCTTTGGACAGCAAGAGTTCGATTTAGAGGCGGTTCAGGGAGCGGCTAAAATCGCTAACGCCCATGAATTTATCAGCAACTTTTCCCAGGGATATCACACTTGGGTGGGAGAACGCGGCGTCAATCTCTCAGGCGGTCAGCGGCAGCGGGTAGCGATCGCCCGCGCCGTTCTCCTTGATCCGCGTATCCTAATTCTTGACGAAGCGACTTCGGCTCTCGATTCTGAATCGGAAGCTTTGGTTCAGGAAGCGTTAGAGTGGTTGATGAAGGATCGAACCGTCTTTATTATCGCCCATCGTTTAGCAACCGTCCGGCGGGCTGATCGTATTCTCGTGCTAGAAGACGGTCAAGTGATTGAGTCTGGCACCCATGAAGAGCTGCTGAATAAAGGCAAGCGATACGCCCATTTCTATGCGCAACAATTCCAGGCCTAAGCATTCGGGGGTCTACCGAATTGACCAACAGAAAACCTAGCCATCTACCAGAGAGATAAAAGTAGATAGCTAGGCTTATCACTTGCCTAGGAGAATAGGTAAGGCTGTTTCAGGCGCCTTCCCGGAAGTAGAGCAAAGCTTATCGGGCGTCCAACGGCGCGGGATTGGCAGAGAATAAATTATACCCCCGTGCAAAAATGTCGAGTCCGCCGCTCGCCAAGTTTTGTCAGGTTAAATGTATTAGCCTCGCTTATTTCAGGGATATATTAATCCAATAGCTATACCCCCAAAAAGGGGGTATCATTCCCAAATTAAGTTGTAAATCTACTTACGAACGCTGCTCTTTTGAGCGGCATAGACGCCTTTTTGTGAAGCGTTCTACCTATAACGGCCATCAAATTCCGACCAAGATGAAGCTAAATAGCAACTGTAAAGATAAAAACGTCTAGGGGTAAGAAGTAAAAATAAATACAACCCTGATCATTATTCACTCAGTACAGATCATTAAAAGCGTTTTTTATCCTCCCATGGACTTCTTAAGATCTTGGAGAATGAAAAAAACTAATGAACCTGTGTTGATTGAGCAACAATGAAAGAATTAACAAGTCGATTATCAATAGAGCAGCTAATGCATGCGCCTAGCGGCTTTAACCATTGGGAACCAACTTTATTCTGCCCGCATCCATCTCAGACATCAACAGCTCGAGGGCTTCATAATCTACGTCTGAAACATACCCTAGGCGCGTCAACTCATAGTTGATCTCATTTTCTATATCGGGCGTTAGCTTCCGAATATAAAGAGCTTTTTCAACAAGTTTCCGAATGGCGAAAGTGGGTTTCATGGTGATTACAAGAGAGCCAAAATGAATCTAATTTCTTATAATCGATTGTCAAACGAACAGACGCAGAAACCAGTGATCTATAGCTAGCTGGAAGGTGATCTACATCTTTCGAAAATGTGACCTAGATCACCTTTGTCTTCTGTAATGCCCTATACGTTAAGTAAAAACACTTACCTAAATCTTTAAATTAAGGAGGTGACAAATTAAGTTTCGACAAATTCATGCTGTACCAGTGGGCGCCAAGGCCTGACAAGACTTACCTTCGTTTCATCCATAGAGGATTCTTGAGTCCCCCGTGTGTCGTCATTTCATCAATTCCCCATCGATTAATTTTTTTAGAAATCTAGGAGTTAAAGGGACATGCAGAACCTTGATTCATCCATGACGTTGGTTCAGCCTTGCGGCGCATTGAATGCAGCTAATGCAGAGTCATTTCAGCAGGCCTTGACGTCGGCCATCTCATCTCAGCAATCTGAAGGGCTGCTTGTGGACATGAGCCAAGTAGACTCTATGGATAGTTCTGGGTTAATTTCCCTGGTTTCTGTTCTAAGTTTGGCTCGCACCTTAGGGAAGCGATTCAGCTTGTGTGCGGTGCCGCCTTCTGTTCGAATCGTTTTTGAATTAACTCAGTTGGATCGAGTGTTTGAAATGGTTGAGGGGTCTTCTGAAGAGACTTTGGCCGCTTGATCAGGGTGGGTTTTAGAGGGCGTAAGTGCTTAGGCTTAATTATTCTAGGGAGTTGTAATTGTAGACAATGGGTTATTGCATCAATTACAACTCACTCCTCGACCCAATCCCATTCTTTCGCCTACCTAAGCTCCTGATTTCGCTCATAATCGCTTCAATCTTTTTGTTTCCGAACTATTGACAGCTTTTGTCATCGCTGATGTTATCGTCAGAAATATCAGAGGCAATGGTTTCGGTTATATTTTAAGAGATAATTTGGGAGCTATGGATTACAGATATTTATTGTGGCGATCGCAGCTCAAGATCTGATTACAACTGATATTTCACGACCGGCGCGGTATCTTGGCAATGAGCTGGGAGCAGTGCATAAGCCCTGGGGTAGCGCTGAAGTGCGATGGGTGCTGACCTACCCCGAGGTCTATGAAGTGGGAGCCGCCAATCTGGGGCATGTTATTCTCTACAGCATTCTCAATGTTCAGCCTCGGCAACTGTGCGATCGCGCCTACTTACCCGCTCCAGATTTGGCGAAACAGCTCCGGGGAAGTCAAACCCCTTTGTTTGCCGTTGAGTCTCGACGTAGTCTGGGCGATTTTGACATCCTTGGCTTCAGTCTCAGTTACGAACTCGGCGCCACTAACATTTTAGAAATGCTGGATTTAGCCGGTATCCCCCTTACCTGGCGGGAAAGGAGCGCCCCGGGTCCCTGGAATGTTGAACAGGGGAGTTGGCCCTTAATCTTTGCGGGGGGACAAACCGCCACCTCAAATCCAGAACCCTACGCTGAATTTTTCGACTTTATCGCCCTAGGGGACGGCGAGGAGTTACTGCCTGAAATTGGTCTGGTGCTGGAAGAAGGGAAAGCAGCCGGACTAAGTCGTGAAGCCCTCCTGTTAGATTTGGCGCAAGTTCCGGGGGTCTATGTTCCGCAGTTTTATGACATGGCCCCAGATGGCTCGGTCCACCCCAATCGGTCTGGCCCGCCAGAGCGCATCCTGAGGCGAGTTGCGGACCCCATGCCAGCCTATTCCATCGGCTTGGTTCCCTATGTTCAAACGGTGCATGATCGTCTGACCATTGAAATTCGTCGGGGCTGCACTCGGGGATGTCGGTTTTGCCAACCCGGGATGTTGACCCGCCCCGCTAGGGATGTCGAACCGCAGAAGGTGATTGACGCCATTGAGCAGGGGATGCGGGCCACGGGATATAACGAGTTTTCTCTCCTCTCTTTGAGTTGCTCAGACTATCTAGCCCTGCCTACCCTGGGGGTCGAGCTTAAAAATCGTCTCAAAGCTGACAATATTTCCCTTTCCCTCCCCAGCCAGCGGGTCGATCGGTTTGATCAAAATATCGCCCATATTGTGGGCGGAACTCGTCGCACGGGACTGACCTTCGCCCCCGAAGCGGGCACCCAGCGCATGCGGGACATTATCAATAAGGGCCTCACTAACGAAGAGTTATTGCGGGGAGTCAGAACCGCCTATGAACAGGGCTGGGACAAGGTTAAGCTCTACTTTATGATCGGGCTGCCCGGGGAAACTGATGAGGATATTCTGGGGATTGTTGAAACGGTGCGTTGGTTGAGACAATCCTGTCATCTTAAGGGCCGCAAGCCGCTCGGGTTTAATCTAACGATCTCCAACTTTACCCCCAAACCCCACACCCCTTTTCAATGGCATTCTGTCTCGACAGAGGAGTTTGAGCGCAAGCAATCCCTGTTGCGCCAAGCCTTTCGTTCTCTCCGAGGGCTGAAGGTGAACTTCACGGACGTTCGAATTTCCGCCATGGAGGACTTCGTTGGCCGCGGCGATCGCCGTTTGTCGGCGGTGGTGCGGCATGCCTGGCGCTTGGGGGCGGGGATGGACGCCTGGTGGGAAAACCTGGAACAGGCGTTTGAGGCCTGGAAACAGGCGATCGCCGCCGCCGATTTATCCTGGAAATACCGCCAGACGGAGAAGGGTGAATGGAATCTGATGGAAACCGCCAATCCTGAGCATGCCGCCGAATTGGACGCTCCCTTACCCTGGGACCATCTTGATACCGGCATTGATAAGCAATGGCTTCAGGAGGATCTCCATCGGGCCTTGGCGGCGGCGGTTGTTCCCGACTGTTCCTTTGAGGGCTGTTCCCATTGTGGGGTTTGCGGTCCTGACTTTGGTCATAATGTGACTGTGCCCCCCCCTCCGATTCCCCAATTTGAAGGCCACTTCAAGCCGAATCAAACTCGCAGCCAACGTCTACGGGTTTGTATAGGTAAACAAGGGGATATGGCGTTAGTGAGCCATTTAGACTTGATCCGCTTGTTTGACCGCGCTGTTCGTCGAGCCGCTTTGCCCATTGCATTTACCGGCGGTTACCATCCCGGGCCCCGAATTTCACCCGCTAACGCCCTCTCTTTGGGCGCCACCAGCGCCGGGGAAATTGTCGATTTTGAGCTTACAGAGGTCTTGGAGCCTGCTGTATTCCAGCAAAAATTGCAGGCGCAGCTGCCAGATGACATGCCCATTTATCAGGTGGAAGTGATTCCGGTAACGTCTCCTTCAGCCACCAAACAGCTGGAAAAGGCTGAATATTTCATCACAGTGGTTGGCGCAGCCGACGAAACGCCGTCTTCCCAGCAGTGGCGCATGTGGATTCAAGCGGTTCAAACCGCCGAAACGATTTGGCTAGAGCACACCACTAAGTCGGGCAAGGTGAAGCAGGTTAATCTCCGAGATCGCCTCTTTGAGCTTGAGTTGATTGAAGATGTCGACCCCTATTCGCTACCCCGCCAATCGCTCCCAACGCAGATCGCCAATCCAGTGATTCTGCGCTATATCGGCAGTTGTCGGAATGATGGCGTTTTACTGCGTCCTGAGCAAATTGTTTATATGTTGGAGCAAAGTGCTGGGCGGGAGTTGCAGTTACTTCATATCCACCGAAATCGGTTGATTCTGGAAAATGATGGGAGTCAGGAAAATCTGTAGACCGCTGGGACAGGGGGAAGACAAGCGGCCATGGGACGGTAGTCAGCGGGCAAGCAGTCAGAAAGGGGCATGAGGCAGTGGACGTCACTCAACACCAGAGGAATGCAGATAGTGCCTTAGCCAATCATCGACATGACTCCCCTTTGCGAATCAGTCCGGTTGGTTTATTGGGGGTGGCGCTGAGCTTGATGGCAGGGTTTGGTCAACCCCCGGCTCTGTCGCAGGAGTTCGTCGAGACGAGCCCGATGGGGCAAACAAGGCGGCGTCTCTTGGATACGGATCAAATGCCGTTAAATAGGGATCCCCAGGAAGAGATTCAGCGAAATCTAGCGATTACTCAGGATACGATTTCCGACACCTCTCTCACCCTACCCAGTCTATGGTGGAGTCGAGACCAAGTTGTGGCGGCAGTTGGCGATTTACCCCAATTTATTGAGACCTGGGTCGCCTTCCGAGGGAGTGAAGAACAACCTCGACGGGTCGATGTTGTGGTCAACCCCCAGATTTGGAATTTATTGAATTATTTAGAACGCTATGCTGTCCTCAATCAATTTGGTGCTACAGCTAAATCCTACGGATATAGCACCCGATTTTTTAGAGGCCTAGACCTCACGGGAGCTTATATTTGTGACTTTAGCCAGTCTCCAGATCTGGAGGCTAATGCTGTTATAACCCTTTCAACGCTTAGTGCAGAGGCGCTTACAAGGATTGACTGTATCGTTGAGCTAGATTATCGGGGACGGGGGAGTATCCGTGGAAACCCTAGTCCTGGCGGACCTTAGTCCATAGGGTCAAATACTTGTTGTTGATCGCTTCCGAAAAGGGTTCTAAAAATTCACTCTGCCGAAAGGTTTCAGGTTTGGGTAAGAGCAAGGGGTTATTTTGCAAGGCGTTGGGTAAGTCGCTCGGTGCTGTTTCGCTAAAAATGGGCGAGGCTCCCTGACTAGATATGGACAGTTGAGTCGCGACTTGTGGGCTCCAACAAAAATCAAGCCATTGCTGAATTAAATCCGCTGTGGGTGTTTGTGCGGTGTCAGCATTATCCTCCCCGTTTGATTCAATCCCGTTTGATTCAATCTTTGCAGGCCGCACCCATACATCTGCAGTGAGCAATGAACCTGGTTCTGGAATGACCGCTTTGAGCTGCCGATATCGCTGAATGGTCGGTAAAATATCGGTGGACCAGCCGACCGCCAACCAAGTATCCTCATTGATTAAGGGCTGTAAGTAGGTGTCAGAGCTATAGAACTTTATTTGCTCTTGGTGCAGCTGAGCTAACTTATCCGCTAAGTTGGGGACGCGTCCCAGATCGGTCTCGTTGCAGGAATGGCCGAGTGATTGTAAGGCGATGCCGATTACCAATCGAGGATGATCCGGTAAGGAAATTCGTTGCTTGAGTTCCGGCCGCCACAGATCGGACCAATTGGTAGGTCGCCAATCTAGGGATTTGAAGGGGGGGTCTCGGTAGACCATGATTAAGCTGCCCCATCGGTATGGCGCTCCCCACACTTCGCCCTGAGGCGTCAGGAGCCCTGAACGATCCCGCCTGACCAATGTTCGCCACCGTTCTGATAAGCTGGGCCAGCCCTTGAGTCGGCTTAACTCCATGGGTTGAATCAGATCCTGTTGAATGGCGGTCGCTAGCCAGTAATCTCCGAGCGTCGCCAAATCTGCGCGAGAGGCCGACGGGGTTCTTTTAATGGGCATGAACCTGGATAAACCTGACGCCTTTTCCTCAGGATTCCGCCACGTCTGAAGCAGCTTAAATAGCTTCGCCAATTGTTCTTCTGAACTAAAATCCAAATCGGCGGGCTGTGTCACCTGCCTGCGGAACTCTCGTAAGATTTGCGGCGATATCGAATTCTCCAGCAAGCTGATTCGTAGCGAAGAGCGACGCAAGCGGCTGCACGCCGTTAAAAGTTGCTCCAACGTTACTATTCCTGCACCTAATAAAAGCGATCTTCGATTCATAAATAATTATTCTAGGTGTAGGGCGCACGTTATATAGACATTCGTCCGTTATCAGTCGTCAACAAGAGCCGTTAAAGACTCGTCCAAGACCTATCAGTGATAAGCGGAAAATCTTCTCTGAAGCAGGATACAGCATTAGGGGGCGGATGCGAGTTCTTTCGTCAGATATTTCTATGACTTAGTAAAACTTCTCTGAAATTTTAAACGTTCTTTTTTTATGGTTCATCTTGCGCACCGTTATCGGTGTCTGAGAAACCGTGAATCAAAATGCTGAATTAGATTTTCTTTGAAATGATTTGATTTGGCATTAGTTGGCATTGAGAGAAAAAAGGAATGGATGAGGAGTAAACAAAGCGCTTCATTTTCTTTGACGCCTAAATCTTTCTAGAGTCTGATTTAAATCCAATGATATTAAGGTTTCGCAAACTGTTAAGTGAGGAATTGAAGTGATTTTCAACCCGCCTGCCGAGTCGAATCTTCTATTGTTTTGGATTGGAGTGATTATTGTACAAAACTAGACTGTAATCTCAAGGCAAGCAAGTATTCTTGAGATAAAAATCTGGGTTGAGGTGGTTGAATCGATGGCCTTAAAAAAAACTGAACGCTGTGGCGCAGTCTAGGGTCCTTAAACCTATTCCTTCCGCATTTAAAGTTCTGGCTTTAGGCGTGTGATTGGAGCCAGGAGAGTCCGGTATGTTAGGAATCTGGGTTGCAGCAGCAGAAGCTAGTCAGGCGCTGATGCTGTCTCCCGGTTTCTGTATTTTTGCCTAGGGAAATTTTCCTGCCTTACGCTGAGAACGTGATGTTAATCATGGGTTATTGGTTGATTCTAAAACTGTTTGTCCAATGGCGATTTCTTTGCAATACGGCCTTTGTCATGATCGACTCAGTTTATTGGAAAGCTTTCCCCATTGAAACAGGTGACAGATTGGGTGGGGGCGTTGATTCAAAGAGAATTTATTTCAATCAGATGATTTGATTGTAATGGCTAAGTTTGGAGACGATGGTTATCCTAACTAAGTGTTCAGTCAAAGATGGCAGGTCTACTTTTCTGACGTTTCAATTTTCAGGTGATTTCATAATTATTTATTTAGCTTTGGGGGATGCCTCAATCGAAATTGGCAAGAATACTTGAAAAGTTGTGGGTGTCTAATTCAACAAAAGTTAAATGATTCAGGAATAAAGTCCTAATCTGAATTTGAGTATTTAGGATGGATTAGTGAAATCGCTGATTAGGGGCTTTCTATGGATTCACTGCAAGCGCAAGTGTCGCTTTTAACTGATAAGGTTGATTCGCTGCATCAAATCATTGATCAGATTAATACTCAAATCACCGATGTATTGTCTGTCGCCAAGCAAGAAGGAGAAAATCCGCGGTTTGGAGTCAGTCCTCCTAGGCAGTTTGCTTATTCTTCTCGAGAATCTGATCGATCGCTGAATGGCGCATTAGAGCATAAAGATGTCTTGATTGACAATGATTATCTAGATTTAGAGAAACAGGGCGCAGAGAGAGATTTGTCTCCTGAAATTCAAATTCAACGCCTCACCGCTCAGCTGACCGCCGCTTATAACCGGATCGCCGCCCTAGAGGAGCAACTGCTTGCTCAACGAGTTCACTAAGTGAGTTTGACGTGTAAGTTTGCCGTTGTGAATCAAGGGGTTTGACTATCTACCTGAGTAGAGTCCCTAAGTAAGATTTCAATCGCGTCTAGTAATCGGTCTTGTCCCCAGTTCTGATATAGATGAGCCGCAATCGCACATCCCCCAGCTCCAACCCCTTCCTTGACATAGCCTTTTTCATAGGCCCTCAGTTGAGCATAGCGGGATGCTGCAAAGTTGAGCTGGGTCGCCATTAGCGGCGCATCGCCAATCAGTTTGGCGAGCCCTATTGTATCTCCACTCGGATCTGCAACAACCCAATGAGTGGTCCCTATGACAATTTGCTCGGGTCGCCAAGGTAAATTCTTTTTTTTGGCGATCGCTCTCATTAGGGCGTAAATTGCCAGCATTTGCGTACCTCCCGCTAGGAGAACCCCCACGGATCGGCTGGCCGCGATCGCCATTCCCGCTACAACAACTTGCATCGGATCTCCCACTGCCGTTAAGAGGTCTAATGGATCGATTAGGGAGGCGTCCTGCGACCCTTGTTGGCTCCGCCATTGCTGCAGTCCTTTTTGGACGACCTGCCATTTTTGCCTATGGTTGCAGGTTGGGTGACTGCTGTTTACCTTGTCAGCCGCCTTGAAGCCCAATCCAATTAAAATGGCGAGTGCGGTCGTGGTGCCTCCGACTACGCATTCTCCTAAAATCAAATAACTGTCGGGGCATTGGGCTGCTAATTTCTCCCCCCATGCTAATCCCTGGCGCAGTAGATGTATAACGGTCGATGGCTCGAGCGCTTTGCCCTGACTCAGGCAAGCTGCCGCGCTTCCCCCTAAATCAATGGTGGGAGCCGATGGCGGAATTAATAATCCGGCATTAAACAAATACAGCGGAATTTCCTGCCCTGTGATCACTGCCCGGGAGATTAGGGCTGGCGAAACACCTGCCTGCAAAGGCGGCAAACAATTAATTGAGGCGGGTTGCGGCCCCCTATAAAGAAATTCTGCGTCAGCGATCGCGGTGTACTTGCGGTCTTCTGGTTCTGCGCCCGCCGCTGAAATGCCTGGTATCAGGCCTGTTTCAGTAAAGCCAAGAATACAAGCGAAAATAGGTCGTTTTCCACGATGACGGGTAAGCCAGGCATGGCCTTGGTCGACTTCTGTATAAACCTGAATCATGTAAGGCTATTCATCCAGTAGCGCCTGAACCCAATGGGGAGGAATGGGCATGGGCGTTCCTAATCGTTCAAATAGGAGCCAGGCGGCTAAGTGAACGGTAAATAGATAAACGATATTGCTGACTATCACCATTACCAGGGCAAAAATCTGAACAACAAACAGATCGGGCTGTCCCAAAACCCCTAGGCCGATCAGTCCCCAATCCACCAATCGGGTTAACCCCCAGTCCAACAACTGGGTAATTTGAGTGGTTAGGTAGACCCACAGGTCTTCCCCCAGCAGGACCGACAATAACCACACTCGAAAGAAAAAGCCCAGTGAGCCCAGTAAGGACCCCAGGACAATGGAGGCTGACCAGTTGGCCTTACGTGTCCACATGAACCCCAGCTGCACCCCCAATAGGCCATAGGGCATAACGAATAGAATGCTTCTGGGAGGACCCATCAACACCGCCAATAAAAGGCCTGACACCAATGCTGACATCCAGGCGGCCCGACTTCCCCACCGTAAATAAACGAGCGCCATGGGGATGGGAAAAAAAATCCGCAGCAAGGGGCCCGGTGGAAAGTAATAGTTAACGAACCAGATGAGGCTGGCGGCGCTGGCGAGAAATGCTGTCTCCACCATCGCGAGGGGACCCACCTTATCTAAGTGGGCTTTGCTGGATGGGGTAGAGCGCCCGCTTACCCAGTAACGGGGCGTCATTCCTGATGGGTCAGGATACTTGTCTTCATCCAAACTCTATCACTCCTCTGATGAAGACGATCGAGGGCGGCTTTAGCCTAGTCGGCTGTTCATCCTCAACCGATTTACTCATAATTTTGACTAGACCAACAGACGTTCTAGGGCGTCGATATCAGGGATTCGCAGAACATCGCGATCGCGGGAAATCAGACCTTTCTTTTCTAGCTTGCTTAATACTCGGGTCACTGTTTCCCGAGCCAATCCGCTCAGACTACTCAATTCCCGATGAGGCAGATTAGGAATTTCCACTCCTTCTTGCCCCAGGGTTCCTTGTCCATCGGCTAGGAACAAAATGATATCCGCGACCCGCGACATGCTATCCGATTCCCTCAACCTTAACCGCCGATTGACCTGTCGTAGTCGCCGCGCCATCAGCTGAGCTAAGCGAATGCCCGCCAACGGCTCACTGTGAATTAAGCGGACAAAATCTTGGGCTGGCATATTCCCGATTACCGTTTGAACCAACGTAATCACATCGGTGGAACGGGGCACCTCATCCAGGGGCGCCATTTCGCCAAATAATTCCCCCTTCCCAAGGATATTGAGGGTAACCTCCTTGCCATCCAAATTATAGGTGCGGATCTTAACCCATCCTTCGAGAATGAAATACACAGAACTCCCCCAGTCGTTTTCCAGGAGAATGACTTGATTAGCAGGATGGCGGCGTGTAACAACCTGAGCCGTTGCTTGCTTTACAGCGTCTTCTGGCAACTCCGCAAAGAAAGAAGAAGAGAGAATGAGAGCGTTATCAGACTGGTTTTCACGAGAGCTGTACCGAACATCCATGAAAGTATCACATGAGAGCCCTGAAAGCGGGAAAAAGAGCGCTAATCACTTAAAAATTCAGCCGCATAGACCGAAGCAGAAACTCCCCAATAAACCTAGTCAAAACTGGAAAAAATACCCATTTTAGAAGGCTAGGGCAACCCTAATTAAATATCTATATATGATGTTAGGGATGTTAGATTTAGCGATTCTGCATAAATTCCATCGGAGCTATTAATATAACATTCACAGTAGGCGAGTCTATAAAAGAAAAGCTTCCCTATAGAGTTCTGAACGCCCATCTGGGATTCAAAAACTAACCGATCCTGGTGATTGTATACCGAAAGGGGAGTGAATCATACGACAACCTGTCTAGATCCTCAAATAAATACGATTGGTTTCACCCCTCGCAGCCCCTGAAGGAATTAAGTTAAAAAAGTTAAAATTCTAGGAATTTTGTTTCTATTTGTGACTTTCAACCTAGGCTGGCATACACTTTGGGCAAAAGACTCTAGCCGTCCAAGCAACAAACGCTTCATCATGAGGTAACGTCAGGTTTGCATTTATTTAGGTCGCTCCAGTGACCCATGGCGCTGCCAGCACCTCCACCCGCTCAAAGGATTCTACTAGTTTTCAAGGGTTCAATCGTGACTTCCGAGAAGGATCAAATTCAAACATTGATTGCCGAGATCGAAACGTTCTTGAGCAAACCTACCCCTCGGTTACCTTGGGGGAAGGTCGGCGACGCGGACCCGCAACGCCAAATTTTGGCCAAAACACAACGCTACCTCATTGGTCTTCAGCAATCAATGCAGGCTCCAGGCGGTTGGGGGCCAATTGATCCGGAAACGGGAGCGCTGACGCCCAGCGGCCCCCCAACTCTCCCTAATCAGCTTTCAACCGAGTCGGCGCAGCAAGTGCTGCAAGCTTTTTTGCAGGAAATGCACTACCTACGCGCCAATTTACTCCAACCGTTACGGCTTGAAATCGATGCGCTGCATGAGCGGCGACAAACCTTGCAGCAGGAAGTGCAGCAGTTAGAAAATCAAAGTCGACAGGCAGGCGGCTCTCAGTCGGGGGATTCAAGGCAATTACTTAATGAGTTTATGGACGTGTTTATGGAGCGCCTCCAGCAGAGTCTAGCCGCTCAAATTGCCCAAGCCTTAACCCAGCTCAGGAGTGACGCCGCGAATAATTTGCTGCTGGAAGAATTCTTAGAGGCGGATGTTGCTGCTGCGGATCGCCCCCGTTTACACCCTGCTCAAAGACTCGACCACCTGCGAACCGTTCAATCCGAATCTGACCAATTGCTCCTCAAATTGGATTCAACCCTAAAGGTTGTCTTTGAGACGTTGGAAAAGAATGTCCAAAGCTACCAGGAGTCGCTGTCGCAGGGATTGTCTAAGATGCATGGTTTGGGCAGCCGGGGCGAAACCATCGTCACAGCGCTGATCACCCATCTGGCTCAACAACTGGGACGAGACACATCCGCATATCTGGACGCCAGCCTAGAGGCTGGCGCGGGGTCAGAACTCGGAGCCCTGTCAGGAAAATCAACTGTGCAAAATCGGCTGTTGGCTTTCCAGGAAGAGACTTCGCCTGGTGCGGCTGAGGATCCATCGCCTACCCCGGAATCTTGGGAGGCGCCGTTAGATGGTTTTGACAGCGGCGAATTGGACAGTGGGGAATTAGACTTTGGTTTGGACGATTTAGACCTCGATCTCGATATTGATATCGATGATGAGGATATGGGGCGTTTACTCGGTGATGCTGCTGACCCGTTAGCCTCTCTCGATGATGAGGATGGGGCTCTGGCCGCGGATGCAGATAGGGAGTCTACTCATCCGCATCCGCCTATCGCCATAACCGATACTGCACATCCAGCCGTCGAGCCTGCCGTTGATATCCTTAGCCAATTAAGCGATGGCGGCCAGGAAATCGACGCAGCAGTTCCGAATGATTTACGAGATGCAGCGGCTCAACTCGATGTCTCCTCTAATCTGAAAGAACTGGATGACTTTTATCAAAGTTTGTTTGGAGAAAGTGACGGCGAGTTAGGGGCTGAGGCCTCCACCCCGGCAATATCCGATCCTAAGGTGACTGATGCTGAACTTGGGCTGTCGGCCCCCTTAGACCTCGGGGAGGCGGTGAAGGAAGACGCAGGGTCGATGGTCGATGGGCAAACTGAGGCATTGATTCAGCCTGACTTAGAAAAATCTGCTCTGGGGGATTTGCTGTTAGAGGCGTCTGCTGATTCTGGCCTGTCCACTCCTCCATCCTCTGAACAGGCTTTGTCTGGTCCATCGGAAGGATCTGGGCAATTAGGAGACGCCTCTGATCCGCAAACGATGATTGATTCTTTCTTCGGTGAAGTCGATTTCTCCCAACAGGCGGCGACCTGGGAAGCTGATTCTACGCCCGACACGATTTCCGCCTTGACTGATTTACTGCCAAAGGGAAAGGTTGACTCCGCCAGGTTCCTGGCGCAAGACACTGGAGAGGCGGCGCCGGAAGGCGTTGACTCTCTAGATATCGAACTATCGGAAGATTTGAGCGCTTCAGGCTGGGATGGCGACGCGTACATACCAGCGCCGCCAGAAGAAGACCTGCTGGCGAAGGAGGATCCCGCAGAAGAATTGGGGTTGAATCTAGATTTAGTGGATTCCGCCTTGCAAAAACTGATGAATGAGGAGCTCTCTAGTTTGGAAGGGGTTGATCTGACTAAGCCGTCGGATCTTGACCAGGCATTTGCAGCGGATTCATCTTCGGATCAACCGTCAGAATCAAGTCCTCAGCCTGAGGGGGCGGGAGAGACTTCGAATCAAGCTCTGTTGGAAAGCATTGTTCAGGAGCTAGATATTGCTGATGCGCTGTCAGATTTGGAAACGGAGGGAGAAGCCGGACTAACCCCGCAAAAATTGATCGAAACTGAGATCCAGCAAGCGACCGCAGGGCCGGTCTCCTCTAGTGACGCTGAAGACATTACAGACACTGAAGATATTACGCTAGAGGCTCTGGAAGAGTTGATTTTGGAAGATTTGGCTCCCCAGCTTGATCGCTTGTCCGCTCTATTGCCTCCGGTTGTGGCTGAGGATTTAGGGTCATCAGAGAATTTGGGCCTAGACGAGCTAGTTGAGGATTTGCTGGACGCCTCTAAGGTTGACTCAATTCCAGCGGATGATATCGAAGCCAGGCTGCTCCTTTCAGATGAGGAAGATCCAGACAGGGAAATTGATGGTATCGAAGAAGGATTGAGTTTACAGAATGTGCTTGAGGAGGCAGTCGCCTCGAGCCAACTGGCCCCTTCAGTAGAGGCGGTTGAACTGACGCTTGAGTCTTTAGCGGCGCTGACTTTAGAAGATTTGGCGTCTGGCGATGAGAGTGAGGCCGCCCTCGAAGTAGAGGCGGGGGGCGAAGCGGATGACGGCTTCAGCCCTGAAGAGGGTATGGATCCTCAACTTGATCCCGCTTCAGAAAAGTCTGCTCCGGATATAGAACCTGGGGATGCGAGTCTAAGTTCTCCCTCTGCGCCTGATATGTCTGCGCCTCCTGAACAGGGAGCTGAGGCCCGAATTACATCGCCTGGGGAAGAAAGTCTCTCTGAGTGGACTCAATTAGAGTCTGCTTTAGCGCCTGATTCTCCTGATTCGGACGCCGATTTGGAATCGGCTTTAGCACCCGACGCCTTTGATGGGGTTTTTGATGATGTTCTGGATATAGAGGGCGATTTAGACTTGGGGGCTGAGCCTCAGAGTTGGCCAGTCCATCCGCAGCCCCCTGGGGATTCTATTGCAGATGATGTGACCGATGATGATGAGTTAGAGGCTTTGCTAGAGGACGCTTTAGCTGAAGAACTCCCAGCTGCGGACTGGACTCCAAGAGAGGTGGCTGAACCCGTTGCTTACCGGGGAGGGGACGCCCTAGACTCAACTCGGGAAGAGCCGCTAGAAACCCCGGGGGTAAAGCTTTCCCCTGAGGCGGCCGCCTGGATTGAAGAAGCGCTTAAGATTGATGGGGATGATCTGGGGAGCATTGATGCCGCAGATGCTGCGTTAACTGAAGTGGAATCTGAAGCGGAATCTGGGCTTAAGGCGGTGGAGAATGGTCCTCCTGTTGAGCCTGCTGAGGAAGCAGAATTGCAGCAGCAGTGGTTTTTGGGGATTGATTTGGGGGGGACTGGACTGTCGGCGGTGTTGATGGATAGGGTTGAGGGGAATGCGTATCCCATTTACTGGGTTGCTGAGGATCCGCCAGAGGCGACTGGCCCGGCTGAAAAACTATTTCGCCTGCCGGTGATTGCTTATCTGACTCAAACTGCTCCTGCAGCCGATCCGGCGCTTTCCCACCAATCCTTGGGTCTGCAGCTAGAAGCAGTCGGTCCTGGAGCGCTGCGAGTCGCTCTGGATGACTATGCCGACGTTCCGGAGGGAGGGGGTGTCCATTCAATGCCGCCCGGATTACTTTTGCGATCGCTGAAAACCCTTCTCAAAGTGGGCATTCCCTTCTATGCCCCGCAGCAAGAAGCGTGGGAGCCGATGATTCAATGGTCTGACTCTCAACAGCTTCCGCTTCAGTTGGTTCATGAGAGCCTCCGAGCAATGCTGCACACCTTGTGGCCGCTCGACCCGCCTGGAAATTTGGACGCATCTAGGCCCGCTCTGGCTTGCGGGGCCATCGGTCTAGATGCTTACGGGTTTAAGCGGGCGTTAGAAACCCTCCAGGGCGTTATCGTGGGTTATCCGGCGAATTGGCCAGACACCTACAGCTTCAATATTCGAGAAGCATTGTTAGCCGCTCAGCTCGTCATCCACCCCGAACAAATTTTCTTCGTTGAAGATGGCATCGCCGCCGTTTTGTCAGGATTACCCGATCCGAATGCGGACTTATCCCCTCAACCCCCTCACCAGCAAGGACTGTATAACTGCGACTGGCAGGGAGGCACAATTGTGGTCAACGGCGGCGCCAGTCTGACCGAGCTGACCGTCGTCGATATTCCTGACAACTTAGAGGGGGTGACCTACGGGGATTTCTCCTGCCGGAGTTTTCCCTATGCCGGTGACGCCATTGATCAGGATATTATCTGTCAATTGCTTTATCCCCCTGCCTATCGTCAATCACGCGAAGCCGCCGACCCTGTGGCCGTCCCCGCTGCTGACGGCTGGGCGTGGCAAGCCGATCTCCCTGAATCCGCCCGAACTGACTGGCAAAGTTTGGGGTTGGAGTCTATGGAGCTGCCTAGGCCAGGGGAGCCTGGCGGGGCCAATCGACACCGTCTGCAAAAGCGGCTAGAAGATTCCTTATTGGGGCAGAGCCTGTTAGAAGCCGCTCGACATTTAAAATTAATTCTGCAGCATCAGCCCCAGTGCAAACTTGAATTGGGAGACCAACAGTGGCTCATTCGTCGCAAGGATATGGAAAGTCGCATATTTTTGCCCTATATTCAGCGGGTCAATCGCCAGCTCAATATACTGCTGAGTCAGACTGGCTTCTCTTCCCAGGCGATTAACCAGGTGATTTGTACAGGTGGGTCCGCTTCCCTAGCCGCGATCGCCCGCTGGCTGCGACAAAAATTTCCCAACGCCACGATTATTCAAGATACTTATCCTAGCGATCGCCCCGCCAGCTGTAGTCGGGTTGCCTATGGCCTGGTCAATCTGTCTCGCTATCCTCAGGTGTTAGACATGGTTCGCCAGCAATATAGCGACTATTTTCTATTGCTGGAGCTTATTCGTCACTTCCCCGAGCAGCCTTTGCCTATAACGGGAATTATGCACCTGCTCGAGAGTCGGGGAATCAACACCAAAGTCTGCTACAGTCACATTCTGGCGTTGCTGGAAGGCCATTTACCCCCAGGACTTATCCCCACGGAGCCAGATTTGCCCTGGATGACTCAACAGTCTTTAGACAATGGTGATTATCAGTCCCTTGGATCGCCCCCTCTGTTCACCAAGCAAGGGAAACAGATTTACATTCCCAATCTCACCCAACGACAGCGTCTTAGCGACCATTTAGAGGGGTTAATGGCTGGCAAACACCAGACATTGGAAGAACCGTTGATTGCTCAGTTAGCTCCCGTGTTTTTGGGGCGATCATAGAAAGAACCGTAAGCCAATCCTATTTTTGATAGAATAATATCTATAATCATTCAGCTTTATTTCCTTAAGGGGGAAGCACCGTTGATTCATGCAACGCTCCACCAACTGAAAGTCTTTGAGGCGACTGCTCGCCATGGAAGCTTTACTCGGGCCGCCGAAGAATTATTTCTGACCCAACCCACCGTTTCAATCCAGGTCAAACAATTGACTAAGGCGGTTGGTTTACCCCTCTTTGAACAAATTGGCAAGCGCTTATACCTCACCCAGGCGGGACAAAAACTCTTAGAAACTTGTCAGGCTATTTTCGAGCGATTAGAGCAGTTCGAAATGTCTGTGTCGGATCTGAAGGGAATGAAGCAAGGCCAGCTACAACTGGCTGTCATTACCACCGCCAAGTATTTTGTCCCTCGCTTACTCGGTCCTTTCTGCCAACGTTACCCCGGTATTGATATTTCTCTGAAGGTGACAAACCACCAGATCATTCAGGAGAGAATGGCGGATAACCAAGACGATCTCTATATCATTAGTCAGCCGCCGGAGCAACCGGATCTGAAAAGCCACCTCTTTTTGGAAAATCCTTTGATTGTATTGGCGGCTAAGAATCATCCCTTGGCGGGACAATCGAACATTCCGATTCAGGCTCTGAATGATCAACCTTTTATTATGCGTGAACCGGGCTCGGGCACTCGCCATGCGGTTCAGAAACTATTCGAAAAGCATAAAGTTGCGGTCAAGGTGAGATTAGAGCTGGGCAGCAATGAAGCGATTAAGCAAGCGATCGCAGGCGGGTTAGGGATTTCTGTTCTCTCTCAGCACACGATTGTTTCAGAGGGAACTAACGGGGAATTCGCGGTTCTAGACGTAGAACACTTTCCGATTGAACGCCACTGGTATGTCGCTCACCTTGCTGGGAAGCATTTGTCGGTGGTGGCTGAAACGTTTCTCAATTATCTGCTGACCGAAAGTCATAGTGTCGCCCAGCAGTTTCTGCCCGATATCAGTCAATATTCCGATAGAAAAGAATATTCCGATAACAAAGAGCAGGATCTGCTATCGAAGGTTTGATCAGAAAAGTCCCAGATGATCGGAGGCAAAGCCTCCAAGGAGGGCTCTACAGGCAGAACCTGGATAACCCGAGACGGCATTAAATTATTCGCCAGCAGCATAGGCTAAGGCGCTTAAAGTTGCATTAGTGATTGAACATGCTATTGAGGATAGGTAGGGGCGTAGTATTTGGCTGAAAGTTTCCAGAGGGTTCTGTAGATTTTGCTCCAAATGCTACGCCCTTACAGCGCTACACTGATTATCCGTAACCGTGACGGCAATAAGTAAAGGCGAGAGGCTATCCAACGATCCCAGCAGCAGCCTGTTTCAGGGCGGCTAAAACCGTGTCATGGATAGCGCCATTGCTAACTACTACCCCCTGGTTATCCACCAGTTTCGCCCCTTTTGAAAAATCGAGGGGCTGGCCATGCATATCCGTCACTCGGCCTCCCGCCTCTTCAACGACTATTACCCCCGCAGCGTGGTCCCAAATTTTCTCCCGATAATTGAGGGATTTAGGCGAAGGCAAACGCAGGTATAAAGCCGCATGACCAGAGGCGACCGCGCCATATTTGGCCTGACTATCCATGCGAGCTGAATCTTGGGTAATGCCCACCGCTTTGGCTACCGCTGACTGCAATGATTGGTGCCCATGACTCGCCTCTACGCTTTCAACGAATCGCAGATTTGCCTGGTCTTCAGGCCCGACGACTTTGATGGGTTGCGGCGTTCCACCCGCTAGAGGCGCCATTGTCGCCCCTTCTCCGCGAACCGCCACGAATAGTAGACCTGTGTCGTCAGAATTGAGTTTGAGCGCTGGACAAGCCAAAACGCCTACTTTGATGTCGCCATTTTCAACCAAAGCGAGTGCGACGGCGTATTGATCTCCCCGGAGGAATCCCTTCGTGCCATCGATCGGATCTAATGTCCAATAGCGATCGCCCACCTCTCCATTGCCGTGATCAATCCAGTCTGTGACCGCTTCGGAAGTTGCATCCGGCGCAATGGCTTTGACATAACCGGTCACTTGTTCGAGGCGGTCCGCCATGTCCGGTTGACGCAGTTCAGCGGCATCCTCTTCCCCGACAACTGGATCAGTGGGGAAATTAGCCGCTAACGCCCGACAGATTAAAGCCTGGGAGCCAAAATCGGCAACCGTCACGGGACTCCGGTCCTTTTTCTCGATCGCCTCGGGAACCATCTGTCCACGTACTTTTTCACAGAGTTGGGCGGCTGCAATAGCCGCTTCGATGGCAATATTTTTTTCTTTCTCGTAAGACATAAAAATAGTTTGAGGGGGTTAGCCGTTGTACGAATGAATGGCTGGCGGCGAAAATTAATCTCGCTGAGAGCCATGCGGCGTCTGATTGTTGCAGACTCACTAGGGGAGTCATGCGGTTCAGAGCTAAATTCACAGAAGAATAACCACCCTTTTTTGTGCCCCTTAGGGTTGGTGTAATCATTAAGTCCCAGCTGGAGGAAATGGATGGGTGGATGGGTGGATGGGTGGATGGGTGGATGGGTGGATGGGTAGCTCTGTTTAATGCTCAGTTTGCCCTTCCCAGTCTAGTGGGGGAACATTCAGAGTCCATCCAATTTGGGGAGTATCTTTATCAATTATTTATATAATCTTCAATCCTTCCTATGCGGCTCCACTTTGTCGCTCTCCCCGCTTCCCCATCGTCCCTAGGACCGATTCTCTTACGGAAGAATAATCTTAGAGCGCTTGGGAATTTGCAGATCAGTGATGTCTCGATGGAAGGGCGCTAGCGAAGCCATGCCCCTTGGGCTATTGCATTTGGAGCAAGATTATCAGAGACGTCTGAAGACTCACAGCCAAATGCATTGCCCCTACAAATCCTCAACCAGACTGCTTAGCAACTATCCGACTCGTTCGACCTGAGGCATTATCCAACTGCACACGCCTCTGACATGTCACGTCTCTACAGTTTCAATCCATCCCCCTCTCTTCCCCTGCTCCCCCTGCTCCCCTTGCTCCCCCTCCTACTCCCTCTGCTTCCCCGTCTCCCCCATCCCTCTCCCCATAGCCAGCCAAGATCGCGTCCCGAAAAATTGACACGCAAAGGCAGCAACCTCGGCGGCTTGGGCTAAGGCGGCTTGGAAGTCAGATTGCAATACGTAATGGCAGAATGCGCCGTGGAAAATGTCGCCAGCGCCTAAGGTGTCCACCGGGGTGATTTGGGGCGCGGGTATATGGCCTACCCTGCCTTCGCTGACAAATTCAATCGGTTCTGCGCCATGGGTGATGGCGATATGGGGAACCGCCAACTGCCTTAAATAGGCCAGGGTATCGGGTGTGTTTGTGTCAGCCGGGGGGTGAAAATTGGCGGAGCAAATGACATAGTCTGCTTGGCGTAGAACGGTCTCAAATCCAGGTTTCCAACTGCCGCCATCCACGACTATTGGGACGCCCTGCGCTTTGGCTCGACGGGCGATCTCGCATCCTACCGCCATCTGATGGCCATCAATCAACACCACATCAATGTTTTGGAGAATCGCGGCGGGAATTTGCTCAGGCGCAGCTTGATGGCGAACTGCATTTAGGGAAACAACGGCGCGATCGCCGGTGGATTCAGTCACTAGAATAGATGAGGTCGGCGGTGGTTCCTGGCGGGTGGAATAGAGATCTGCGATCGCCACTCCCTGGGTTTTTAAATCCTCCACAATTAAATGTTTGATGGGATGGGCTCCTAATACCCCCAAAACGACGCCTTGGTTCCCTAAGTGACTGAACGACACCGCGGCATTGGCGGCCGGTCCCCCAGCGGCAGTCATAGAGTCCGAAGCCGTCATTTTCTCGTTTTCCTTGGGTAAATGGGAAACCAAATAGGCCACATCTAAGCTGATCAAGCCGACGAATAAACCTCGGTAGACGGGAAATTGCGCCATTAATATCCAGAGAATATAGTTGCTAAATCTTCATTCTCCCTCGATTTATTATGACTGCCATGCAACTTTCCAAACTGACAACTCAGGATTTGAATTGGGGGAAGGCGATCGATCGCAATGTTCTCATTGTCAGACCTGAAACCGCCCTGCTTGAAGTCATTGAGAAAATGGATCAAACCCAGGCGAGTTGCGCCTTTATCGTGGAGGCTGACCAATTGATGGGGATGTTTACAGAGGGCGATGTTGTCAAACTTGCAGCGGCGGGCGCCAAGTTTTCCGAGATTGAGGTTGACGCGGTCATGACCCGAAATGTGAAGCCTCTCCTGCAATTGGGGGGGGAAAGTCTATTGACTGCATTAACTTTGCTCAATCAGCATTGTATTCGCCACCTCCCAGTCGTGGGTCAACAAGGACAGCTTTTAGGCGTCATCACCCCCGCCAGCATCTGTCAATTCCTGGAGACCTTCCCCCAGCAGTCAGTGTCACCTAGACAACTGCGATCGCCCCTAGAACATTTAAATGGGGATCTAACTCAGATGAATGCGCCGATAGACGCTCAGTCATGGGAAAACCACGGGGGTTTCTGGGTTGCGCCTGAAAATCTAATCCAGACAATTTCTGAGGGTGAAAATGGACAGACATTCTTGCATCAAACCAACACCGAATTACAAGCGATTCTCAAAGCCTTGCCTGACGCCGTCGTCGTGCTGGATGAGGCCGGTCAAATTCAAAGGGTCAATCAGGCCTTCCTGCAATTGTTCGGCTACGCTGATGATGAATTGCTAGGCCGCTCTACTCGACTGTTATACGTCACGGTTGAGGACTATGAAACGCAGGAACGGCGCAGAGATAATCTAAACCTTCAGGGGCCGCTCAAATCCTATGAAATGCATTACCTTCGTCGGAATGGAGACCAGGTTGTCAGTGAAACAACCGAGGCGCCGCTCAAAGATGATCAAGGGCGCATCATCGGTTGCTTGATGTTGATTCGGGATATTAGCGATCTCAAACAGGCCGAAGCTGATTTGAAGCAGTATCGTGAACGTCTAAAGCTTAGAGTCATCTCCCGCACGGCTGAACTCACCCAGGCGAATCAACTGTTACAGCGTGAAATCAATGAGCGTCAGCAGATAGCAGCTTTTCTGAAGGATCAAGCTGAATTAGAAAAGCTCATCAGTGACATTTCTAATCAATTTATCAATTTGCCCCTTGATGGGGTGGATCAAGGAATTGAGTCGGCTCTACAGTCTATTTGCGAGTTTATGAAAGCGGATCGGGGTCATGTCATCCTAAATTCAGACTCCGGCAAAACCGATTGCGGCCTCTACGTCTGGAGTGCGCCAGGCATAGACGCCCCCCAACAGAATTTGCAAGCAGGCTTGCTGAGCGGCGGCGGTCCTTGGATAGACTGGCAACTTGAGCAGTTTGGCGTCGCCCGTATCTCCTCAATGGCCGATTTACCAAGGGACGCCAGCGCCGAAAAAGCTCTGTGTCAGAGGGATGGCGTCCAATCTTTGGTGGTGGTGCGCATGGTTTATGGGGGGACGCTAATGGGATTGCTCAGCATTGAGTCGCTCCAAAGGGAGAAAGACTGGAGCGCCAAAGACATTACGCGATTGAGGCTGATCGCTGAAACTTTCGCCAGCGCCTTAAAGCATTGCCGCAGTCAGGGGGCGTTGGTGGAACGCACCCGAGAGCTAGAAAGGTCGAATGCAGACCTAGAACAATTTGCCTATGTGGCGTCCCATGATTTGCAGGAACCGTTGCGAGCGGTGACGAGTTACGCCCAGTTATTATCAAGACGGTATGCCGGTAAACTTGACGCCAAAGCGAATAAGTACATTGGGTATATCGTAGATGGCGGTAACCGCATGCAGCAACTGATTCAGGATTTACTGAATTACTCTCGAGTAGGGACAAGGGGCAAGGCGTTTCAATCCGTCCAAGTGGATAAGGCGATCAGTCAAGCATTAACAAATCTAGCGATCTCCATTCGTCAGTCTGGAGCCAGAGTGACCGTCGACAGTTTGCCAACGGTCATGGCTGATGAAAGTCAGTTGAGTCAACTGCTGCAAAATTTAATAGGTAATGCGATCAAATTCCGGGGAGAGGACTGTCCCCAGATTTATATCTCAGCTGTGCGCCAAAAGGATGGCGAATGGCTGACTGTGAATGGCGCAATCGTTCCTGACCTATCTCCCCTATCCCATCCTTGCGTTAGGATGCAATGGCTATTCTTTGTTAGAGATAATGGGATTGGTATTGAACCCAATTATGCTGAACGCATTTTTACCCTCTTCCAACGTCTCCACACCCGTCGGCAATATCCAGGCACTGGAATAGGGCTAGCCATCTGCAAAAAAATCGTAGAGCGTCACGGCGGCCAGATTTGGGTTGAATCAGAATTAGGAGTCGGCTCCACTTTCTATTTCACCATTCCAATGAGTTCACCGTTAAGTTCACCGTTCCAATGACGCCGCCGCTCAGCCTACGTTCTGCGACACGGTTTTATCCTCAAGCAGCCGACTGACGATTCCCAATAAATAGTCAGGAGAAATAGGCTTCTGAAGCGCCATATCGATCCCCATTTGGTTAGCTACATCTAGCGGGGTGCTAGCCATGTAACGGCTCCGCCTGAGCCCACTAACGCCAATAATAATCGGCTGAACTTTATTCATTAACTTCAGTTTTGCGATTAAATTCAAGCCCCCCTCTGGCATTGTTTTGTTCCCTCGTTTGACGAGCATATCAACAATCACTAAATCCGGTGGGGTTGACTCAGTTATCTTAATTGCCTGCGGTATCGTATCGCATTGTTGAACAGTATGGTGCGCCGCTTCTAGGCGTTGTCGCCAGTGGAGCGCGAGCGGTAGTTCATCTTCAAAAATCAGAATGTTAGCCATGATATTTTGTGAATCGAGCGAGTGATGAGTTAAAGGTAGGTTTAATGAATATATATATAGGGTCGATGGGAATTCCTAAACTATCCCAGTCACAGCTTTTTAACAGGCGCGAATCGAATTGTGAGTTGTTCCCGCCACGTATAATTTAAGGCCGCACACTTGCATAGAAGACGAATTCATAGCGAACAGTTCCTTGCCGGTAAGGTGCTTGAAGATTCACGTGTTTTCAGGAAACTAGCGTTTCATACAGTATTGTCCCTCATTCGAGTTTAGCTTGCCCGTAAAATTGGAGGATCTAAACCAGATCCCTGAATTTTGAGGACGCTTGCTGTTGGGGGCAATCAACCTATCGAATAATTGAAGAGGGTAAGGTGATTTCTGAGAAAGAATTTACCGCCTTTGCCGAGATGATTCCTGCCCTGAAATATATTCAGCCGATTTATTTGGTAATTAATTTCCTGGAAATCACCTAAACCGTCAAGTGTGTCGTTTAATGGGTGAGTCGCTCTTAGGAAAGCGTCATGATTGTCGGCGTTGATTTAATTAGTATGACGCTTAACTGTTTAGAAGCTTGCTGATGGTTGTGTCAAGCGTTGTTGCGTCGATTGGCTTCTTGAGGAGAGGATAGCGTTGAAGTTGATCGGGAATGACATGATAGGACTGATAGCCGCTGGTAAAAATGAAGGGAATTTGCTTCGCCATTAAGGTCTGGGCGATTTCAAAACTCGTTTCTTGCTTGAGATTAATATCGAGTAAACAAATCCGATATCGATTCTTCTCCATTAGTTTGAGGGCGCGGGCGGTGCTGGGGGCGCAATCAATGGGTTCAAATCCTAAGTATTTGAGAATGTTTTCCATCTCCATGGCGAGCATTATGTTGTCTTCAACCACAAGCGCCGTCCCCTGTGTATAGTCAGCCGATGTCTCAGGGAGAGCATTTGCAAGGGAGGATGAGGCGGTTAGGTTGCGTCGAAATTCTTTTTGTTTAGGTCGCCACTGTATGAGATGGCGAGGCAGCCAAAAATCTGCCTCGACTCCTGAGGGATTGAAGCGGAGGATGGTTTCCCCTTCAAATTCGTAGGGAATGGCTCGTTCAATCAGCGTAAGCCCAAAGCCTCTATGTTTAGGTTCTTGCACCAGAGGGCCTTGGGCTTCTCTCCAGTGGATGCATAATCCTTCATTTCTTTCAAACCATTGAACGGTCAATCGCCCCTGCGATGTTGACAGAGCCCCGTACTTGGCCGCATTAGAAATTAGCTCATGTAGGACTAAGACAAAGGTGGGAATGAAATTCGCCTTGAGGCCAACGTCTTGGCCGAGGAGTGTGACCCGAGATTCTGAAGCCATTGAGTAGGGTCGAAGTTCCGTGGTGATCAGTTCATGCAGGGTTAACCACTCCAAGCCATGTTCTGCGACGAGATCATGAGCCATGGCGAGGGCCGCGATCCGACTTTCTAGTAGATTTGCATAGTCAGGTAGAGACGTGGTTGACGCCTGAGTTTGTCGAGCGACCGAGCGAATCAAAGCCAGGACGTTTTTAACTCGATGGTTAAGCTCTGCGACTAATAAATCTTGCCGCCGCTGTTGGAAAAATTGAGCCCGATCGACGGCGTAGCGAATCAATTGAGTTTGCAGCTCGTGCGCCGCTGTTAAGTTGTAACTTGACCAAGGGTGGCAATGTCCTCTAACCGTCTCTTTGTATTCCTCAAAGGAGGCTCTGGGACAGAGTCGAGGGCCTAAGGACGTATCTACGATTGTTTTTTTCTCTGGGTTGCCTGCCCAGCGAATTTCACGAATAATCTCGTTTCTGAAAAAGACGACATGGGATAATTCGGTCAAGGATAATTCTATGATTAAAGCGCCTGCGCTAATGTCCCAGTTCTGTATTGTATTCGGACCCGTCTGTTGAAGATTGTCGATTTTTATGATGTTTGGTTTGATGTCGGTGTGGTGGGTCTTGACTAGGGTGACAATGGCGGGTTGCGGGGGGACTTCTCCGTAGGTCGTAATCCCTTGACTAGACACAAAAGCAACGCCATGGGCGGAGAAGAGTTGACAGAGTTGAGATTGGATATCCATCGCCAGCGTCTGCCAATTTTCGCTGTCCAATTGTGCAACCAGAATATTGGCGATCTCCGCCGCTGTGCGTCGAAGATCGTGGACGTGCGCTGCAGACAACCTCTGCTGGAGAAGCAGCGAAAATAAGCGGCCAAACAATTCAATCGTCGAGCGGAAAGCCGGGGAGAGTAATTTGGGCTGCCTGTGATGAAATGCGAAAAGTCCCCATAGTTCACCGTTCAGAAGGATTTCCAAGGTCATGCTGGCTTCGATCCCCATGTTCGCCAGGTATTCTAAATGGAGGGGGACGACACCGCGTACATGGGTCAAAGAGAGATCTAGAGGCTGCTCCGTCCGATCAAAGGCCAGTAACTGAACGGGGTTGGCGTGAATGTCGGGAATGACTCGGAGGGAGATTTTGAGGGCCAGGTCTCGCACTTGCTCCGGGACATCGGCGGCGGGGAAACGGAGGCC
>JASJDH010000109.1 GCA_030065175.1 Leptolyngbyaceae cyanobacterium MO_188.B28
TTTCCTCCAGGCAAATCCTCTAGAGAGCTACGGATCGGGGGAACAGGACGGCTTCAGTTCTATGAGCCAGTACGTTGGTAAGCATCCATCCGAGATGTTGAGTCAATGGGTTCGAACCCTCCAACCAATCGCCCCACAATTCTCTCCAACTATAAAGCGGGTCTCTGACGCCAGACTCTGCGATCGCAGGCATTCCGAGCACCACGAGCCACCGCAATGAAATCTTCATCGGATATCACAGTTTCAGGCTGCCTCAATAAAGGATGATGACGCAAACGGTTACAGCCCACCTGCAGCCAGCCTTCCCAGGAACCACGCCATAACCGCAACACACCATCCCTACTGCCACTGACGATGCGTTGCCCATCCGGACTAAAGGCCACTGAATAAACCCCACCTACACGGTCTTGAAACGGTTGACCGATGGAGTCGCCGACCAAGCTCCACAGCCTTACTGTGCCATCCTCACTGCTACTGACAATGCGCTGCCCATCCGGACTAAAAGCCACTGAATTGACATGACCTGAATGACCTTGGAAGGGTGGCCCCATGGGACTGCCATCCAAGCCCCATAGCCTTACTGTGCGGTCCTTACCGCCACTGACGATGAGCTTGCTATATGGACTAAAGGCCACCGAAGAAACTCCAGCCTCATGGCCTCGAAAAGGTGAACCAATGTGGCTGCCATTCAAACCCCACAGCCGCACTGCGCCATCCTCACTGCCACTGACAATGTGCTGACCATCCGGACTAAAGGCCACCGAATGGATCGCAGCCGTATCATCTTGGAAAGGTGGACCAACGGAACTGCCATCCAAGGCCCACAGCCGCAACGCACCATCTGCACCGCCACTGACAATGCGCTGGCCATCCGGACTATAGGCTACTGAATAGACTGCAGCCGTATGGCCTTGGAAGGGTGGACCTATGGGACTGCCATCCAAGCTCCACAACCGGACTACACCATCCGCACCGCCACTGACAATGCGCTGGCCATCCGGACTAAAGGCCACCGAATAGACCACATCTAAAAGCACACCTGCATGACCTTGAAAGGGTGGGCCAATGGGGTCGCCATCCAAGCTCCACAGCTGTAAGGCGCCGTCTTCATCGCCACTGACGATGCGTTGCCCATTCGGACTAAAGGCTACCGACCAAACCGCAGCCGCATGGCCTTGGAAAGGGGGGTTAATGTCGCCATCGTCCACAGACCATAGCCGCACCGTACCGTCTCTACCGCCACTGACAATGTGCAGCCCATTAGAACTAAAGGCCACTGAATTGACCCCACCCACATGACCTTGGAAGGGAAAGCCAATAGAGCCTCCGTCCACCGTCCACAGCCTTACAGCGCCATCTGAGCCGCCACTGGCGATCCGCCGACCATCTGGATGAAAGGCTACAGCAGAAATTTCGCCCAAATGTCCTTGAAACAAGGAACCCATCGAATCGCCCTCTAAGCTCCACAAGCGGACCACACCATCCTCAGCGCCACTGACAATTTGCTGGCCGTCCGGGCTAAACGCCACCGAAGACACTCCCGATCCATTCGCCACAAAGGCTTGACCGACGGCATCGCCATTCAAGTCCCACAGTCGGACGGATCCATCCCAACCGCCACTGACAATGTGCTGACCATCTGGACTAAACGCCACCGAAGAAACCCCTTCCTCTGGGCCTTGAAAGGGTTGACCGACGGCATCGCCATTCAAGTCCCACAGTCGGACGGATCCATCCCAACCGCCACTGACAATACGCTGGCTATTCGGACTAAAGGCCACGGCAGCGATCGCCCCCCCATGGCCGATAAAGGATGCCCCCCTCAAATCGCCTTCTAACCCCCACAGCCGAATTTTCCCATCCAAACCGCCGCTGACAATGTGCTGACGATCCGGACTGAACGCCACCGAAGAGACACCGTCGTCATGAGCTTGAAAAGGTTGAGCCATCGCGTCGCCTTGATAGCTCCACAGCCGAATCACGCCATCCTCATCTCCACTGGCGATACTTTGCCCATCAGGGCTCACCGCCACTGTCAACACCTCAGACTGATGACCGAAGAAGCGATTTCGCTCCCTAGCAATTTGTAAAGCACTTAACAAGCTCGACTGCGCGACATCGAACGCAGCGGGCGCTGATGTACTGCTCCGGTCAATGGTTTCAAGCGCTAGCACAAGCCCTTCAGCAGCCTTCGCGGTGGGCAGCCAATTCAGCACCACTGCTGCTTTCTCTTTCAATTCAGCCTCCGTTGCAGCCCGTTCAGCCCGAAGGAACTGAATAAACGCAAATCCCCCTAACCCGGTCGCCAGCACTAACAGGCATGAAAGAACGCCCACCGTGACGCGTTGTCGCGTATTCGCAGCTCTGCGACTGATGTTAACGTATTCAGCTTGGAGTTCGGTTGGGCTAGGCGCTTTCCCGACGCTCTGAGTCAGCCACTGTTCTGCAGCTTCCAAAACACTGCCCTGCAGCAAAAGGTGCGTATTCCTTGCTTGGCTATTCCACTCAATAGCGCGAACCAGCAGCCGAGTATGGGCGCGAACATAGTTCAAATCTGTGTTCAGAGCTTTCAGCAGCGATGAAAAGGCCTGTTCAAAAGAATCACTTTCCCGAAAAAATAGCCAATTTAGCCGAGATAACGCTGGATGAACCTGATGAGCCTCAAACTGATCTCGACGAACAACTGGGATCAACCGCTTATTACACTGAACGGCATGGTCAATCTCCTGACGACAGACCTTAGACACTACAGAATCAGGACTAATCACAAAAACGCATGTGTGAGCGGCCTCAATGCCTGCCTGAATTTCTTTCCACCAAGCCGCCGTGGGCGGAATATCTTGCCAATCAACCCAACTGTCATAATGACTCTGACTTAGCGCCCGATGAAGAGTCTGAACAAATTCCCGATCCTTACGGGAATAGGAAATGAAAACGTCAACCATACTTCTAAAGCAGTGCGCCACGCTTAGTCGGCAGATCAATCTGGGGGTTTAGAACGCAAAGACCCGCTGACTTCAGCCAATGAGACTAAATACAAGAGACTTCAAGTCAACCAGAGTCTTTTCCAGAAAAGATAATCCGCCCCCCTTAACCTCGCATAGTTCAGTCGGCGATCTCTAAGCCAGTAAACCTTGATAAGGACGGCAAACGCAAGTCAAAGAATCGCCTGGCGCAACATGCCATCTACCTGCTCTCATATTTAGCCCCAAAGAAAAGGACCTCATACTCAGTTAATCGTCCCCTCGCTTAGGCTGACGTTGCCCATTGCAAACTTTGCACATCTACGCGAAAAGCGCCATTCTGAATCGACTCTCGTGGCAGAACTAATGGAGAAAAAAATGCTATTTCATCCCTCAGATCTTTAGAGAATCTAGACCCCTCATTGCAGAACGAATTTGGTCTCTTCTCGATTCAACAAAAACTCTGCAAAACAGACCGGCGCATCATCTCCACTGCGACCGCCATCAAAATAGCGAACATTATCGGAAGGATAACCCAAGATAATTCATCGCCACAAATTGGCGATTTCAGATTATTGGGTCACACCCCTCAGTCCTATTGGGTTGGTTAATCTCTATCCCTCTCTATCTCAAATTCCCCTTCTAACGAAAGCACTGCTATGATTTACGGCGCCTCCAATTGCGTCCCGTCCCTCATACTCACCCAACATCGCCCAAATCGTGTTTCACCCTGCACATTTTTCTCTCAGCTAACCTGCAAACCTATTTATCCATAAAGGTTTCAACCTATTGACAAAAAAATCATGCCATCGCATAGTAGCATCTTCGACGTAGCACAAGGATCACAGATCTTGACTCTTTATTACAGAATATTACAAAAACGTGTTTTAAACCGTGATAACAGGCTATAAAGGCTGCGTTTACTGAGGTTAGATGCTTTTAGCACAGCTGAATGTGATTATGTTGAAAAATTGTTGAATGTGGTTATGTTGCGAAATTGCTCAGATATTTCCCAAGATACTGTCCGAACTTATCTGCAGTCGATCGGTCGCTATCCCTTACTGACCGGGGTGAAAGAAATAGAACTCGGGAAACAAGTTCAGACCATGATGCCGCTGTTGGAACTTCCCACTGGCGAGCTAACGCCTGAACAACGATTCCTTGTCAAAAAGGGGCAACGGGCTAAGCAGAGCTTGATCAACGCCAATCTTCGGCTGGTGGTCTCGATCGCCAAGAAATACCAAAAACATGGCCTGGAATTGCTCGATCTGATTCAAGAGGGAGCCATCGGCCTGAATCGAGCCGTGGAAAAATTTGATCCGACAAAGGGCTACAAGTTCTCCACCTACGCCACCTGGTGGATTCGCCAGGCAGTGACACGGGCCATTCACCAACAGGCCCGCACTATTCGGTTACCCATCCATGTAATCGAAAAACTAAACAAAATTCGGAAAGTAGCTGAGGTGTTTCAACGTGAACATAAGCGCCGTCCTACCCTTGAGGAACTGGCGGAGGTGTTCGAAATGAAACCAGAAGCCCTTTCATTGCTGCTGCAGCGTTCCCTTGAAGCGACTAGCTTGAATAAGCTGGTAGGCCATGACAAAGATCATGAACTAGTTGACCTATTACAGTCCGATGAAACGCCTGAAAAAATTCTGGAGCGCAATTTTCAAAAGGAACAGATCAAGCAGATGCTAGCGGGTCTGACGGATCAACAGCAGCGAGTTGTATCTCTGCGCTTTGGGTTGGATGATGGTCAAACTAGAACACTCGCTGAAGTAGGGAGAATGATGAATATCTCCCGTGAACGCGCCCGCCAAATTCAGAATGGGGCCTTACGCAGACTCCGGAAACAAGTGAGCGCTTAGAAGCTTTCCAGATGAAGGTTTTGTGGCGATTCGAATTAGCAGACCATTCGCTAACACGACATTACACCAATCAGGATACGGCATTTATCAATCATCATTCCGCCGAAGCTGTAGAAGCCTCGGACTACCCGAGATGAGCCTCAAAAACAGGACGACAGCAACGGAATTTTTTCGACCGCTGCCTGAACACATCCACTCAGATGGCCCAGGCTGAAGGGAATTTAGGTCGGCTCAGCAGTCCTGTTTCTATCAACTCTTTAGGGAAGTATGCAGTCTGAATAGGAATTCACAGATTGAGTAATCTTTACCTGACTAAAGATTCCATTTCAGTCAAAGCAGCTTTAGAGGCATTTATTGGCAAAGTTAACACCGTTTAGAAACAGCGTAAACGATGACTGCGCCACCCCCTATGATTGGCAAGACAACCGCCGCCGCCAAAACCGTTAAGAATGGCCACATAATGTACCATTCGAGACTTTCAAGACCGGCTATGTCAAAAAAGTAAGCGCAGCCAGTAACCCAAGACCAACAGCGCCAAGCATAGTGTAACGAATTGGCTTTTTCAGGTCGATAAACAATTGGCTCATAAGCATGACGGGGCGCGAACAGCATCAAAGCGCACTGTAGCTATGCCATTCAATATCTTGCATCTATTTCTCGGCTTCTCGGCAACAATCACTTAACTTCACCTATATTTGACATTCACTTATTTGACATTCACCAAAATCCCACCCTTGATTTTCCTTGTCAGGCCAGGACTACGGCTGTGTGGCCGCTGGATTAACTGAAATCCCCACTATCTCCCTCTCCATGAGATTCTAAGAAGTTTTCGGTCGGTTACTGTGTAGAGTCAGGACTCACAGTTTCAACACCGCTATTAAAGTACTCTTAATAGAGAGCAGCCCTCCAGTGCAGCGGTTCAAGGGGTGGGTCATCAGAATAGTCGCGCTAGCCGAGGAGTTGAAATTGATGCGGGGGTTTAGGCAATTCCGATTTGTCATGCTGTCTTTTTTTGCATTGACTCTGACTGGGGTTCTGGCTAACTGTGCAGAATCTCAACCCTCCACTCGTGAGGAGGAGGTCATCCCTGAGGCAGTGTCAATTGCGCCAGAGACAAGCGCCTTGGTCTATGGATCTGGCGGACAGCCAATCAGTTTGGATCCAGGCGCAATTGAGGATGGCAATTCGCTGATTGTCCAACATCAAATTTATAATCAATTAATCGAGTTTATACCGGGCACAACAGAGCTAGAACCCAGTTTAGCCAGGGAGTGGAGTGTCTCAGACGATGGCCTGACTTGGACCATCAAATTGCGGGAAGGCGTGACATTCCACGATGGCTCCTCCTTTAACGCAGCGGCGGTCAAAATTAATGTAGAGCGCTGGTGGGACCCTAACAGTGAGCTAGGGTTTCGGGACGCAGGTAAAACCTATGCAATTTGGGAATATCTATTCAGTGGTTTTAAAGACGACCCAAATTCACTTCTGCAAGCGGTCAATGTGATTGATAATTTGACAATCGAATTTGTCCTAAATCAGCCTTTTGCCGCTTTTCCCGCTGCGATCGCATCAGCTTATTTCGGCATTGCTAGCCCCAAAGCGATTCAAGCAGCCGGGGCGGATTATGGATCTCCGACGTCCACAGCAGTGGGAACCGGCGCATTTATCTTCAAGGAATGGCGAGCGGGCGATCGCATCCTGTTGGAAAAAAATCCCAACTACTGGAAAGAAGGCCTACCGAAAGAAGAGCAACTGGTGATCAGTTTTGTGGAGGATCCCGCCGCCCGGCTGTCCCAACTCCGCGCTAGAACCGTAGATTTCACAGTAGAATTGCCCCCCGATCAATTAACAGAAATCGAAACAGACAGTAATCTGGAACCCCTTTTCCGCCCGTCCTTCAACGTCGGCTACCTGGCCTTAAATCCTAGCTATGAACCGCTTTCTAACCCCAACGTGCGGTTAGCGATCGCCCAGGCGATCAACAAAGAGGCCATTGTGGAATCATTCTGGCGAGGATTAGGCCAAACAGACGGCCACTTTACCCCTCCCTCTATGAGCAAATTTCAGTCAAAAGACATCGAAGACTACACCTTCGATCCTGACACCGCTCGCAAACTGTTGTCAGAAGCTGGCTATCCTGACGGGTTTGACCTGGAACTCTGGTACATGCCCGTCAGCCGACCGTACTTCCCAAATCCCAAACCCATTGCCGAAGCATTCGCCGCAGAGCTGAACGACATTGGCATTAATGTAACCCTCAAAACCCAAGATTTGGAAGCCTATCTAGAAGCCCGCAACACGCCGCCAGGCTTCCAATCCTTCATGCTGGGCTGGACAGGAGACTACGGCGACCCCAATAACTTCTTCTCCGCCCACTTTGGCCCCGGCGCCACCGCCGACTTAGGGAATTGGCAAAATGAACAAGTCGTCAAACTACTTGGACAAGCCAGAGCTGCAGCCGATACAGAAGAACGAGCGAAACTCTATGCTGAGGTTGACGACATTTTGTTTAAGGAAGCGCTGCGTATCCCGATTGTCCACTCCCAACCCCTATTAGCTAAACGAATTAACATCGAAGGATGGATGCCCAGTCCATTTGGGTCTGAGCCGTTTGATCAGATTGAAAAGAAGTGAGATGAGACAGAATTCAATGCCTACCTGAATTCTGTCTCCTGAATTCTGTCTTCCTTCTCTCCTGGATTGTCTCGCTTTAAATTCCCCCCTCTATCCTCCATCATTTACCGACAAATCCTTTTACCTGCAAATCCTTTACTCTTGATCTGAGTGGGCATTGACTCGCTTTTTAAAGCTCTCAAAATCAATAACCTTTGATGTGCGGGCGGTCTCCCACACATCCTTAATCAAATCAGCCAGCGGGGGAATCGCCATTAAGAGAAACTGACCCTCGGTTTTCTGACTGTTTTTCCCGGCCACCCTCAGAATTCGGGGGATTTCAGCCGAATCAGGCATCACCCAGTCAACCTCATCATGCAGGACAACCAGATGTTTGTCCCGCAGTTTTTTATCAAATCCATAGGACTCTAAAAAATTGACAATCTTACGGATAGTCTGAAATGATGCTTTTTGCCGCAATAAATTAATAGCGCGAATTTCCAATACCTGATCCCATGTGTAAAGGAGGTTGGCCTGATTCGGGAGATGAGACTTTTGAGGAACGACAATGCCGGTTCTCGCCAAATAGGACAGACGGCCAGGGCTGCTCCTAGTCAAAACCAGCGTTTCTTGTCGGGTAAACCTTTCCATCATCGATACCATCCAATGAAAATTGGGAACTTTTGAGTCAGATGGTTCTCAGAAACCAGAATTTCAGCAGACGCCGCCCACAACACACATTTGGGAATATCTATATATAGCGTTTTGCTTCTTGGATATTGACTATTTAAACCCTATATATAGGGTAACCTCTGGTTTCCCGGAACGCCATTAAAAAAAGTTACGGTGTCACTCACTGAACTTACAATCGGGGAAATACTGACTTGCAATTCCTTGCGTGAGTGACCCCATGAATGATGCTCGCCGCTGAGGAATTCACACAAATGTTCAGAAAAGGTTTGATAATCGCTTCTTTCTTGCTCGGGTCTTTAGTCGTGTCGCCTAAAGTCATTGCCAGGCCAGCAGACGTCTTTATCCCAAAGCTGGATCAGATTCGCAGCCAATTGCCGACCAATGTGAGTCTGCGACTACCGTCTACAATTCAACTCGCGAATTCGAATAATCATGACTTGCGGCTTCAAATATATTCTTCAGAGGCTCAAGGCGAAATTACCGTCGCCCTCTTCACATGTGACGGAGGCCCGACTTCTTGCTTAGCCGGCACTATTTCCGCCGCCGCCCCTTCCGATAACACCGAGCGCGAGTTTATCAATCACCAGGCAATGGCGAGGCCAATCACCCTGGCGCCTGAGATTCAAGGCTTTCTAAGGGAAGGCGACCAGCAAACGCCGCCTTCCCCCTTCTCTTCAGTTATGTGGCGCCAAGACGACACCGTCTATACTCTCAGCTTTCGCATCTCAGAGCGCCCCAACCTATTGCGTATGGCCCATTTAATGGCGATTGAGCCTGAACCATTGCGATAGATACCAGTTAGCAACCTCCCAAATCCTAGGGTAGGGTTGACTGGACATTGTCTACCGATATGTCTAGGTCAAAGGTAATTGGCTCTGCACTGGTTGAGACAATAACAACTTTGTAATATCCCGTCTGGGGCAACTGGGCGGACCAAGTTGACTGCTGGTCGTCCGCCAGGAGAAAGGGTAAGTTGATCGTGGGATGCGGCACATAGAGAGAAAGTTGAGTGGTTTGGGCGGGGGCTTGTAAGTTAAGTCTCAGGAGCTGGCCCTCCCCCAGATGCATGGTGTAGACCTTGCCTTGAAATGGCTGTAAGCGATCGCTGAGGGTGTGGCCAAAGGCTCCTGGCTTGAACTGCACTTCTTTCAGAAGATCGCCTGACTCCAGAGCGTCGACCGATTCTTCAACCATGGCGTACCAGATTTGGCCAATCGGCCGATTAAAGAAATCTTGATCCCGTTGCTCCGGAAAGAGAGAAAAAAACCGGGCATCCGCCAAATCATGCAGAGCCAACCGACTGACATCAATCTGATTCACCCGCGTGCGCCATTGCTCCAAATCAGAGCGACCGTAGCTCCCTAATTTAGGAATGACCGTTGGATTCAAATGCACCTCGATTTTTTCTAATAACTCCAACCCCACTTGATAAGACGCTTCTTCAAATCCATCGGTCGATTGCTGCTTCTCGAAATTAGGCTCTTTTCCGACAATCTGATTAGTTAAGCGGACCAAAAAGTCAGGATCAATCCCCATCTGTACCTGCCGCCTGTCTAATTCTTCTTTGCGGGCTTTCGCCTCGGGCAAGTCTGGAGAGTGCTCGGAGTGTTCCAGATTATTAGGAATATTAGAAAACTCATTTTCTGGCGCCTTACTTAAGGCGATCGCCCACCACGCAGTGACGACGACTCCAACCAATAGCACTAGGCCTAATAGCGCTGACCCCAGTCCTGAAAATTGGCGCGGCGAGTCCGACTCAGCATCGCGGTCTTGCGAAGACCCATACAGTGACCGGGGAACACCAGGATGTCCGCTATGCCGCTCTTGATCCTTATTTTCAGCGGAGCCGGAGAAAGCTTCAATAGCTGGAGACATTGGCTCCAAGGAAGTCTGACTGTAGGCATATGGTATTTGGAGAGCCTGCATGACCGCCTGGGCAGATGGATAGCGATCGCTCACCCGAGGCGACAACATCCGATCGAGCACTGCGCCCAATTGAGAATCTAGCCTCAACTCCTGCCGCCAACGCCAGTTTCGAGTATTGGGATCGTATAAGTCCTGCGGTTGTTGACCGGTGAGCAGCGTCAACACCGTCGCCGCTAAACTATATAAATCACTACTGGGATCGGCGAGACCAGACTCGATTTGTTCCTCAGGCGCATACCCCACCTTCCCCAAACGAGTTAAATAACGACCGGGTTCTGGAGAACAGCTGTCAGAGTTGTCAGAGTCAGCAGCGCACAATTGCCGCCCCACCTTCGCCGCAACCTGCTTAACCCCGCCAAAGTCAATCAGGACAGGCCGACTATCCACATTTCGCAAAATAAGATTATCCGGCGCAATATCTCGATGAATGACGCCCACACTGTGAATATAGTCTAGAACCGGCAGCAAGTGTTCTAAAAGAAACCTTACTTCAGCCTCAGAAAAACACTGACCACAATTCTGTCGCGAATACATCAACTGCCGATATGTGGGGCCCTCCACATAATCCTGAACCAAAAATAAATGGCCTTTACCCCCTGATTGCACCCTTAGCAATTCGCGAAATTGAGGAATTTGAGGATGCTTGAGTTGGTATAAAACCCCAGCTTCCCGTTCGAATAACTGCTTTGCTTTCTGCAAAGCAGACTCTCCCTCAACTTGGGGCATAAATTCTTTGAGGACGCATAGCTCATTAAACCGATGAGTATCCTCGGCTAGGTAGGTATGGCCAAACCCCCCTCGACCCAGCTCTCGAATCATTCGATAACGAGTCCCTTGACGTACCCCTGCACCCCTTTCCCTGACTTCCGGCTTCATACTGTCTCTCCTAGCAGTCGGCTGTCGCCAAATACCCCTTGAAAAGAACGACGCCCTTTAAACTTCAGCGCTTATCCCTGGTTTTCCAGGCGCAAGATCCACAAACATCAAAAAGCTTACTCTCTACCATGCCTGAGTGGTCCCTGAATTAGCGAAGTAGGGTAAGCACGCTTCCGGCCTCGGCCAATTTTGATAGATAAACCTCATGACAAAAGGCGCCGATATCGCAATACAGAGTAACCCCATCCACCAATTGGCTTGCAGCTCCGCTAACGTATCAATCGTCTCAACCGAATCCGTTAAGGGGGGCAAAAATCCCAAAGCGATCGCCAACAGATTATTCAATAAATGGCAAATGATGGGAATCAAGAGGGTTCGAGTTTTGAGATAAAGCAGAGCCATGACTAATCCAAACACAGAAAGGCCCAGCAAGTTGGTGTGCAAAATACCAAACAAGACGGAGGAGAACACAATTGCCCGAGGAATACCCCATTTCGTTCCCCATCGGTGAATCAAGATACCTCTGAATAAAAATTCTTCGGCGATGGGGAGCACAACCAAAATGGTAAACAGCATCAGCACCCGATAGAGGGGCGTCAATGTACTTTGAGCAGATCGCAGCAGGTCTTCTTGGAGAATTGACTGAACTAATGAAGGGTAAAGAAACGATAAGAGATGGTAAGAAATCTGAGCAGCCCCCTGAGAAAAGATTAAGACTGCGCCTATCAAAAATACCGTTTTGGTCCAAGGAAAACCTTGTGGAATCGTGCCCACCAGGTACCGCTGATAGATGTGGAGGTATCGACAACGCCAAACAACCCAAAGACATAGACTGCTGACAATCAGCACACTCTGTATAAGCGCTAGCGCAGGATCTTCCGGGGCTAGCGGCAAAATCCCTAACGACGCCAATACGACAAGAAACAAACCGCAGAGTAGATTAATGAAAACCACCAGGAAAAGGGTTCGCACCCTAAGTCTAAGAAACGGATTAGACATTGCCATAGACTGGAACCGCTGCTCCTCTAATATCTTTTGCCGCTTCCGACGCCAGAAAGCAGATCACTTTGGCGAGGGAGGCTGGTTTAACCCAAGCATCTGCATTGTCAGCTCCCATTGCAGCTCGGTTACCGGGTGTATCGATGACGCTGGGCAGCACCACATTCGCCGTAATGTTCGACCCTTTGGTTTCCTCTGCGATCGCCCGCGTCAAAGCAACCACCCCCGCTTTTGAAGCGCAGTAGGCGGCAAGCTGGCCCACAGGCTCCATCGCGCCTCGGGATCCAATGGTGACGATGCGGCCATAATTTTGAGGCAACATTTTTCGGAGGCTATGCTGACACATGAGAAACGTGGTGTTGAGATTCAGGTCAAAATCCCGCTTCCAATCAATGTAGCTATATTCATGGGTTTTTCCCATTGAGAATCCCCCGACTAAATGAATCAGCGCATCCACCCGCTGTAGATTCTCAAATAACTGTGTCACAGAGCGCTCATTCGTCAGATCAGCATTCAAAAAACGAATACGAGCAATATCCGCTGGAGCCAGGAGGCCTTTTAACCGTTCCACCTCCGAATTATCAATATAGGGAATGGTGACATTCGCCCCCAGAGCTAAGGCCTCCGTCGTCACGCCGACCCCTAAGCCGCCCGTCCCGCCTGTAATCAAAACCTGTCGCCCCTGCACCAGCCCCCCCTTGCTTGATTCAAGCGCTCGTTTTTACCTGAGACATGGCAATCGTCTAAGGCCTTCATTGTAGGTTCTTTTTAAAGGAAGGAAAGAGGAAGTGGATGGGTGGATGGGTGGATGGGTGGATAAGGCAGAGAGATAGAGAATCGAACGGTATTGCGTGGGCGATGCCCACCCTACAGTTCTCTCCCTCTGCCTCCCCATCTCCCCCTGCCTCCCAATCCCCCTGTCCCCCAATCCCCCTGTCCCCATCCATGCGAAGATAACTCCCGAACCCCTGGAAGACCTGAACACCCTATGCAACTGATCGATTGGATCATCGTCCTGGCCTATCTAATCTTCACCTTGGGATTAGGGCTCTACCTCTCTGGCAAAGCATCAGGCAGTTTGGTGGACTTTTTTGTGTCAGGGCGATCGCTTCCCTGGTGGCTGGCGGGGACCAGCATGGCGGCGACGACTTTCTCCATCGACACCCCCTTGTACATTGCGGGCGTGGTGGGCAATCGGGGCATTGCCGGAAACTGGGAATGGTGGAGTTTTGGCGTCACCCATGTAGTGATGATCTATATCTTCGCCCGCCTGTGGCGACGGTCGGAAATCGTCACCGACGCTGAGTTGACTGAAATGCGCTACGGCGGCAAGACGGCGGCGGTGTTGCGGGGAGTTAAAGCCTTTCTCTTTGCGGTTCCCATTAACTGCATCGGCATCGGCTACGCCATGCTGGCCATGGTGAAAGTAGTCGACGCTCTAGAGCTTTGGCAAAGCTTGGGGATTAATCCCAACGATCAGCTCAAACTATGGAGCGTCATCGGCGTCAGTTTATTGGTTCTGCTCTACGCTGGATTTTCTGGGCTCTGGGGCGTGGTCGCCACGGATTTCTTCCAGTTCTTTCTAGCCTTACTCGGAGCCCTGATCGTAGCCATAGCGGCCGTGAACCATGTCGGCGGCATGCACAGTCTGGTGACCCAGGCCCAAGCCCTGACGGAGCATGATGTCCTTTCCTTCGCGCCGATCACCATGGGCGAGGGCGGATGGATTGGCTGGAGCGCCGCTGCAGGCATTACCTCCAGTACTTTCCTAGCGTATGTCTTCCTACAATGGTGGTCTTTCCGCCGCAGCGACGGGGGAGGGGAGTTTATTCAACGACTAGCCGCCGCCAAAAATGAAGCCGAGGCCGAAAAGGCCGCCTGGTTTTTCAATATCCTCCACTATGCCGTTCGCACCTGGCCTTGGATTGTGGTGGCGCTGGCGGCCATTGTGGTGTATCCCAATCTAGCAGACCGGGAACTGGGGTATCCCAAACTGATGCTGGATTTCTTGCCCCCTGCCGTACTGGGTCTGGTGGTCGCATCGCTGATCGCCGCCTTTATGAGTACGGTGTCGACGCTGATTAACTGGGGCGCCTCTTACCTCACCAATGATCTGTATGGCCGCTTTGTTCGGCCCAACGCCGCCCAAGCTGAACTGGTCTTGGCCGGCCGCATCGCCTCGGTCTTGATCACCGGATTGGGCGCGATCGCCGCTCTATATTCTAAAGATGTCGCCACTGTCTTTCGCCTCGTCATCGCCATCGGCACCGGACCAGGGCTGGTGCTGATCCTACGCTGGTTCTGGTGGCGCATCAACGCCGCCGCCGAACTCGCCGCCATGGTGGTTGGATTTGTCATCGGCTTGTACACCAGCGTTCTTCCGATCCTGACCATTCGAGATTTTGGGCTGCGCCTGCTGGTCATTTCTGGCGTCACCACCGCAATTTGGATCACAGTAATGTACATCACGCCCCCTGAGTCGGACAAAACCTTAGATGCTTTCTACCGTCGAGTTCGTCCCGGCGGCCCCGGATGGAACCGTCAACGGATTCGGACTGGAATTCCATCGCAGCAGAATCTAGGCCTAGAGTTTCAGCACGTCTTAGCCGCCTTATTGCTTTTATTTGGAGCCATGTTTACAGTCGGCGGCTTTCTGCTGCTGCAACCGCTGACTGGATGGATTTCCCTCATCCTGGCAGTGGCGGGCGGATCATGGCTGAAGCGCCTCAGCAAGCATCGATTTAAACCCATCATGCTGCGGCCTGGATTAGAAGATCCTGAAGCGGGCTCTAACACATAGAAATAATAAATACCAACTCAGTGAAGTTCTCTATCTAGAACATCGCGTAGATGAGCCATACAAGGGCTCCAACTTAAAGCGGGACAATCCAGTAGAGAAGGAATACAGAAGTCAGAAGTCAGTCAAGAACTGGATTCTGTCTCCTGTATCCTGTATTCTTGCGCCGTGAGAATGTGCCGACTTAAGTTGATACCCCCATACAGACCCATTAATCCAGAAGAGAGGGTATCGTCCGCCCCCATGGAAACCGCGATAAGCGATTAGGATAGAAAGAGAAATTTACAAATCTTGAGATTCTCCTGGGCGGCTTATCCTGACCTGCTGAAGCTTAAGTTGATAGAGCCCGCCAATCTAGCGAGTCCTTTTCTAGGCGTATTGATAGCCCTAATGACAACCTAAGTTTTCATTGACGCCTATCGATCGCCGACTACTACCCTTCTCACTTGACCGTTGAAGTCTTCCTAGCAAGACCGATTTTCACCCTTATCTCTAACTGTCCCTTGATACTATGGCATTCTTTAGATCCTTCATTGCTCCCTTGTTGATTGTCCTAATTTTCGCAGTCGCCATGCTGGCCGTCAGCGCCCGGATTTTTCTACCCAGCGACATGATGGCGCCTGCCCCCATCGAAGAAATGGATATCCCATCTCAGCCATCGAAAGTGTCAGCGGCTCCCACAGATGAAATAGCGGCTCTATCAATCACTGGGTCCGCATATCTACCAACCGCCACAGTCTAAGGTTGGGAGTTCTGATTTTTGATAATGGATTTCCCCGTTTCCGGATATCGTCTTCGCATTGGCTCAGGACTGGATAGGGCCCTTTTGGTGAAATTCATGCAACGTACCTATCAAGAGATAGGCTCAGCCCATCCCTTATCCCATCTGGCGGAAACGGTGGAAAAACATTTCTCCCACGATACGCCGCTTTGGTGGGTTGAACCGGTAGACCGCCCTGAACGCCAAAAGCCAGTCTGGGGTATTCCTAGACGAATCGAGCCCATTGGCGGCCTCTGGATGGGGAACGCCATTGACCAGCTTGAAGGCGATCGCCACGCCCACATTTTTTTGCTCTATGTCGATCCTGACCATCGCCGTCGCGGCATCGCGACGGCTTTAATGCTGCACGCCCAAAATTGGGCTCAGGATCGGGGCGATCGCAAAATAGGCCTCCAAGTCTTCCATAAAAATGTTGCGGCGCTAACACTCTATGAAAAGATTGGCTATCTTCCAAACGCCGTGTTAATGACAAAACGGTTGGATCAGAGGGATTAAGGGATAAACGGGATTAAGTACATATCGCTTCGCTAACGCCCCTACAGCGGTACGCCACTGATACAGGACTTAGACGCCTAAGCCCTGTGATTTTCAGATGTGTCCTTACCGGTAGTTGGTAAACTGCAGGGCGGCTGGCCAATCTTCTTGTTTAATCAGTTGAATCGCCTGCTGCAGATCATCCTTTGATTTAGCGGACACTCGCACCGAGTCTCCCTGGATGGATGCTTGCACTTTCTTCAAGTTGTCGCGAATCAGCTTGGTCATCTTTTTGCTGATGTCTTGACTAATCCCCTTCTTAAGTTGAACTTGCTGTCGTACTCGATTCCCGCTGGCGGATTCAACCTTACCGAAATCAAATATTTTTAAGTCCAATTGGCGCTTTGCCGCCTTAGATTGAATAACGGTGTGAATCGATTGGAGGGTCATATTACTGGCCGTCTCAATGGTAATCACATCTTCCCCTAGCTCAACAGTACTGTGGGTATCCTTGAGGTCGTAACGGGTTGAGATTTCTCGTCGAGCTTGATCAAGGGCGTTAACCAGTTCCTGACGGTCAAAGTCACTGACAATGTCAAATGAATAGGTTGAAGCCATGCCTAATGGGTTCCGTATTGAAGTGTTTTTTACAATAAAGCGGATCGACAACTCAGCACAAATAGCAGGGTTATGCCTAGACTGCCCACACCGTACATGAGCGATCGCAACGCTGGAATATCCAAAATATAGAAGATGGGATAAAACAAACGGGCGATCAAATACGCGATCGCAGCTCCGAAAGCCAGCACAGACTCTTGCCCAGTGATATACGCCATGAGGGCGGCTGGGGCAAAAATCATAAACGACTCAAAAGCATTCTGATGCGCCCAGGTCGCCCGCTTCGCATAGGGCGGCAATTTATCTAACATCGCTCGAGGCGCAGACCTATCGTAACCTAGCTGAAAACGCGCATAGCCCACTGCCAGAAATGGAAGATAAATTAGCAAAGCAGAAATTGCAACGCTTAGCAATAACGCGCCAGGCATAGAGATGAATTGAAAAACAGGCATCCAGAATCGAAGATACGAAAGTTGACATTGAAAAATTCTAGCTTCATTCGCGATTGCTTGAGTCCGCAACCGACACAGCGCTAATCAAAATAAAACAGTGTCACAATTTTTCGTTGATCTTCCGCATCCTTACAGGTTTTGAGGAGAGTTTTACTATCGTGAAAAGCAAAACAAATAAGTTGCTGACAGCGGGAAATGATTTCTTGATTGCATAAAGCACTGGCTTCAGCCAGCGAAAGCTGATCATTCACAGGATTTTCAACCAGGTGCATGACCTGCTCAAGTTGATCCTGAGACTCCGACGGTTGACGGGCCAAACTTTGCGGGAGTATGACCGTGAGCAAATTCGGGTCTGCTTTCATCGCACCGCGAATCGCAGCCGAATTTGTGCCCGTCGCGCCTGAAGTGAGCAAACGATTCCCTGAAAGCACCAAAGCATAACTCATCAGCTCAATCAGATGCTGATGAGTAATCGGCACATGACGAGACCCCAGTAAAGCAATCTTCTTAGAGCCAGCCTGCTGAATAGCCGCTAGCTCCTGGAGGAAAAGGTCAATCCTAGGCGTCTCAATAGAAGTATCGGTAGACTGACTCAAATGCCAAAAAAATTGAAATGAACGCGCTTTATTGTATCAGACAGAAGGAAAATCAACACTAGCTTTTGGGGGCAGTCCCCAAGGGTTCAAGTTCAAGCGCGGTCATTAATCGCTCCATATCAAAGTGCTGCTTCATCAAATCCCGGATGCACTGAACCTTGATCGGCTCATGCAGCCTCACTTGTCCAAAGGTCTGATCAATAATTTCCACCGTGGTCAGCGTATCTAGATCGACGGACAAAATGGGGACTTCCAAATCAGTCGCCCGACTCACAATTTCAGGGGAAGGGGGTAAATGTCCCGTCAAAATCAAGCATTGAGTTGACGTTTCCAGAGCCGCGAGCTGAATATCGGTTCGGTCTCCACCGGTTACAACCGCCATATTCTTAGCTTTACGGAAATATTTGAGGGCTGAATTTACATTCATCGCGCCAATGGTCAAACTCTCAACCATCAGATCCAGACGATCTTCAGAGCAGAGCACTTCAGCTTTGAGTTGATTCACCAGCTCCTTAACGCTGACACTGCGCATCAAGGCAATTCGGGGTAAAATAGCGAGCACCGGAACGCCATGACGCTCCAGATAAGGTTTCAAACTAGACTCAACTTCTTCAATCTGATCGGGGACGACATCGTTTATCAAAACCCCCAGCAAACGGTCGCCCAACTGCTGTTTCGCCGCTAACAACCCATCAACCACCAGCAGCGAGTGATAGCGCGCCGCCAGCACCACTGAGGCGTCAATCGCCTCGGCTAATTGCGCTAGGGAAAGACCAAAAAGAGCGCCTTCCGCCAATGTTCCCGGTCCTTCTAACAAAACCAGATCGCCGCCCTGATCGGGCTGATAATATTCCAGAATTTGGCGATAGTCAGTCTGGGTTTCCACCAACAGCTGTTTCTCCACTGTCGCCTCATCCAAACTAAAGAGGGTTGGCCGAATACGATCGGGCGAGAGGTTTAAGGTTTCAGCAATGAATTTGACGTCCGCATCCAAATGAGTCGAAACGCCATTTAGATCAGAACCGAGGGGCTTGCCATAGGCAATGTCAATGCCCATTTCCTGGAGTTGAAAAGCAAGTCCCAAAATAGCCGCCGACTTACCGCTGTAAGCCTCCGTTGAACCAATGAGCAAATGCTTAGCCGATCTGGGCACACCCACACTCCTTCCCTATTCATCCAAGGTGACTGCTTCAATTCCCCATTTTGCCACTCCCGCCCTTCGCGAGAGAGGAAATCTCTGGATTGTGAGAAAAAAACGGAATTCAATTACCCCAGCCTCACAATTATTGACCACAATACCGGGATATTCCATCAAAAGTGAACCATTTTTTCCGAGGGAAAACACAGGCGTCAAAAAAATAACGCTCTGTTCCAGCCTGACTTCCACATCCCACTTTCTATTCTCGCGAGACGGCTTCACCGATACGCGCCGCACCCGAAAATTCAGCCCATTCTTCAACACACTTAATTAAGATCTCCGGTCAGAGCATTGCATGCAATGCTCTGAC
>JASJDH010000110.1 GCA_030065175.1 Leptolyngbyaceae cyanobacterium MO_188.B28
CCCCCTGCTCCCCCTGCCTCCCCTGCTCCCCCTGCCTCCCCTGCTCCCCCTGCCTCTTCAACTGACCGAGGAAGGCTGAAACTCCGCCGCTAAATCCGCCGGACTCATCCGCTCGTACTTTTCAAACGGCTGATGAATCCAGGGATTATCCGCTAGATAATCGACAAAATAGTCGGGTTTAATCACTGAGCAGGCTTTGTACCAGAGGACAGCGGTTCGGACTTCGTCAATGTAGAAGCCGTATTTATGATCGAGCCAGGATAGAGTACGTTTGAGGCTCATTCCAGAGTCCACCAAATCATCCACAATTAAGACATGACTGCCTAGATTTGCGGTGGTCATGCAGAGGTCGCGGGAGAAGGTAATGGAGCCTCGCACCTGATTATTCGGCCCACTGTAGGAAGCAGTGGAAAGAATCGCAAGGGGGACATCAAACAGGCGGCAGAGGATATCGCCAACCCGTAAGCCGCCTTTCGCTAAGCAAACAATTTGATTAAACCGCCAGCCTGATTCATAAACTTGAACGGCAAGCTGATCGATCTGGCGGCGATAGTCTGACCAGGAAACGTAGAGGTCTGGCATAACTCGAAAAAAGTAACTGGCATACAAGATGGGCAGAATGGAGCAATAATACACTGATGACGATCGCGGCGCAGATATCTATCTGACAGACTCTTTGCTATGAGCAATTCTCCCCAGGACAAGCTTCCTGCTTCGAACCTTCCCACCGTCAAGCTGGGATTCGCCACAAAATTGGCCTACGGCGCTGGCGATATGGGCGCGGGAATGACGGCGAATCTAATTGCCTTTTCGTTTTTGATTTTTCTGACTAATGCAGCGGGGTTAAGTCCGATCGCGGCAGGGATGGTGTTGCTAATCGGTAAGGTTTGGGACGCTGTCAATGATCCAATTGTGGGGGTGCTGAGCGATCGCACCCGAACTCGCTGGGGTCGTCGCCATCCTTGGATGTTCCTGAGCGCCCTGCCCTTCGGTCTAACCTTTTTCCTAATGTGGTTGGTTCCCAACCTAGGCAAGTCTGACGGTAATTTCTGGGTCAGTCCTCTCTTCTGGTATTACGTGGTTATCTCGGTTCTGTTCCAAATCTTTTACACCACCACAAATTTGCCCTACACCACGCTCACCGCTGAGCTGACTCAAGATTACGATGAGCGGACCGAGCTGACGAGCTTTCGACTGGCTTTCTCACTGGCGGGAGCTGTGCTGGTGTTGGCGTTAGGGCTAGTTGTGAGCCAACTGATTCCAGATAATATCCCGCAACAATATGTCGTTTTAGGGGGGATATGCGCGATCGTCTCTATCATTCCGCTTTTTTGGTGTATCTTCGGCACCTATGGCCCAGCTCAGCGACAACAACGGCAAATGGGGCGAACTGTCGAATCAGAGGAAGATAGCGCCGAAGACATGCCTCTACTTGAGCAACTCAAAGTGGCGTTTAGCAACCGTCCTTTCTTATTCGTCGTCGGTATTTATCTATTCTCTTGGTTAGCCATTCAAGTCACCGCCGCCATCATTCCTTACTTTGTTACCGCTTGGATGGGACAAGACTCCTACTTCTTGGCCGCTTTGTTCGTTCAAGGGCCAGCCATCCTCATGATGTTTATCTGCAGTGCAATTAGTCAGCAGGTTGGCAAGCAAATGCTTTACTTCATCGGCATTGGCTCCTGGCTAATTGTCCAGCTTTTTCTGTTCTTCCTCCAACCGGGACAGACCAACATGATGTATTTGCTTTGTTTCGCCGCTAGCTTCGGGGTGGCGACCGCCTACATCGTGCCCTGGGCCCTCTTACCCGATGTGATTGAGTTGGATGAATTGAATACGGGTTATCGGAGGGAAGGTGTTTTTTACGCCTTCATGACCTTGCTACAAAAAATGGGGCTGGCGCTGGGGCTTTTCTTGGTAGGCGTAGCATTAGAATTCGCGGGATTTGTAGAAGCGACTGACGAGGTCCCAATTCCCGTGCAACCTGAGTCAGCTCTTCTGGCAATTCGTTCTGCAGTGGCGCTTTTGCCTATGCTTTTCCTGGCAGGTGGATTGATTCTCACCTATTTTTATCCCATCACCCGTGAGGTTCATGCGGAGATTTTGTTGAAGCTATCGGAAAAACGTAATCAATAAATAACTGATACAAAATAGGCATCCGTAATTTCTTCAGGCTTTAATGGACACAAGTCCTTTGTGCTCAGGGTTCTATGAGTTCGGAATCACCGCCCCCGTTTGCCGGAGTTTGGCTTAAGCAAACCACTGAAGCCGTCGCCAGTTTTATTGGTTGGATCGCTGGCCTGATCTGGCGTCGAAACTGGTTCATGTTATTGGTTCTGATTGGCGTTGCATTAAGCTTTGTCGGCGCCGTCTTTAAGAATTTTCTGAATCAAGCTTTACCCCCACAGCATCAAAGCGCCTTCTGGATCCTGTTCTGGATTGCGGTGGGACTGAGTTTTGTTGGCGCGCTGCTCGTGGCGGTGGTCACTATGCCCCGTCCGGCAAAACCCGCTCCGGAAGATGTGGTTGAGCGGACAGCGATCAAAGGGTTACGCCCATTTGGGTTCGCCGACGCCGAGATCTTTGCTCGCTTGCAGCGCAGTCGACAGTTGCGAGAATGTATTGAAGTGCTAACCACCACCCCCTGCCGATTTGTCATTTTGATGGGCGAGTCGGGGTGTGGCAAAACCTCCTTTTTGCAGGCGGGAATCTGGCCTCAGCTTTCGCAGTCGGAGAGTCGCTATCGCGGGGTGTATGTGCGGTTTTCAGACCAGGCGCCGATTGACGCCATTCGCAAGGCGCTGGCGGACCAGTTGGAATTGCCAGAGGACTGGCTCAAGGACGGGGACTTTCTGTCTCTGCTGAAGCAAGCCGCCGAGGCAGCGGGGAAGCCGGTGGCGCTGCTGTTGGATCAGTTTGAACAATTTTTCGTTCACTATCAGCGTCCCTCTGACCAGCAACCCTTTATCCAGGCGTTGACGGATTGGTATCGCGACGCCCACTTCCTGCCCGTCAAGATCTTGGTGTCAATTCGATCTGACTTGCTGTTCCAACTGGATGAACTGCACAAAGCCTTAGGCTATACTCTAGGCCCCCAAGATGTGTTCCATCTGAAGAAACTCACCCCGGAGGAATCGACTAACATCCTTGGGGTGATTGCCGAAACCGAACAGCTGCGGTTTGATGGCCGGTTCGTGGCGGAATTGGCCGAACAGGAACTTGCCCATCGAGAGAATGGGTTAATTTCCCCAGTGGACTTGCAGATTTTGGCCTGGATGATTGAGCGGCAAAACGCCTCTGAACTGCGAGCGTTCAATCGAGAAGCCTTTCAAAGGTTTGGCGGGGTAGAGGGGCTGTTGACCCGATTTTTAGACCAGGTACTGGCAGCGCGGTTGACCACAGCCCAACGGCAAGCAACCGTCAAAGTGCTACTGGCCTTAACGGATTTGGACAGCCAGGTGAGAGCGGGCGTGCTGACGATCCCAGACTTACAAATCAAGTTGAAGGGGACGGTCAAGCCGGAGGAAGTGACTGAAGCGACTGAATGGCTGGCCCGCGGTGATGTGCGCCTGATTACCCCCGTTAAACAGGAGAAAGGCGTCGGCTATGAACTGGCCCACGAACGGCTGATTCCGGCGTTGATGCGGTTAGCGGGGAAGGAGCTGTCGGAAGCGGATAAGGCGAATCGGCTATTGGATCGACGGGTGAATGAGTGGTTGGGAAATCAGTGTGATCGCCGCTATTTATTTGGCTTGCGGGAGTTATGGTTGCTTAGACAGCAGCAACCCTATCTGATTTGGGGGGCAAAGCGGCGGCAAAAGGAGAAGTTGCTGCGCCTGAGTTGGCGGCGGGTTTATATGGCTGTCACGACACTAATGGCTATCGCTGTCGTGACAGTGAGCGTTAGCAGCTGGCTCTCGTTTACCACCCAAGGGCAGATTATGCGAGTGGAATGGCAGTTGGAAAGGCTACTTGCCAGGACTCACGCCTCAAACATGGCGAATGCTGCAGTAGCCTTCGCTAAAAATGAGCAATGGCCCAAAGCTTTTGAAATCACTCGTAAGATCACGCGAAAATACAGCCAAAGCGAGGAGGCTAGAGAAATCAGAGATCGTAGTTTATCTGTCTTCGTAGGTAATACCGCTAGATTTCTGCATAAAACAGATCAACGACAGTCAGCACTTTCGATTCTCAATGATCAATTAATCCCAATTGCTGAAGGTCTTCAGGACGACAGGTCTAGGTCGGATGCGTTGAGCGCCATCGCCAACGCGGCTACCGAGTTAAACGACCCAAATCGGACCGCTGAGCTGCTCGACCAAACCCTACAAGCCGCTCAAACCATTCAGAACGACTTCTTTAAATTGTTTGCGTTGAGTAATATCGCCATTACCTATGCGGAGTTGAACAACCCAAATCGGGCCGCTGAACTGCTCGCTCAAGCCTTACAAACCGCTCAAACCATTCAGGACGACTTCTTTAAATTGTTTGCGTTGAGTGCCATCGCCAGCACTTATGCGGAGTTGAACAACCCAAATCGGGCCGCTGAACTGCTCGCTCAAGTCCTACAAACCGCTCAAACCACTCAGGACAACATCTTGAAATTGGTTGCGTTGCGCTCCATCACCGACGTTGCTACCGAGTTGAACGACCCAAATCGGGTTGCTGAGCTACTCACTCAAACCCTACAAATCGTTCAAACGATTAAGTTCGATATCTCTAAATCGAATGCGTTGCGTGATATCGCCAAGGCGGCTGCCGAGTTGAACGATCCGAATCGGGCCGCTGAACTGCTCACTCAAGCCCTACAAACCACTCAAAGCATTCAGTTCGACCACTCTAAATCGGATGTGTTGCGTGACATCGCCAAGGCGGCTGCCGAGTTGAACGACCCGAATCGGGCCGTTGAGCTGCTCACTCAAGCCCTACAAACCACTCAAACTATTCAGGACAACGAGTATCAAATGTACACGTTGAGCGCCATCGCCAACGCGTCTGCCGAGTTGAACACCTCGAATCGGGTCGCTGAGCTGCTCGCTCAAGCCCTACAAACCGCTCAAACCATTCAGACCCCCTGGTATAAATGGGAGGCGTTACGCGACATCACCAATGCGGCTGCCAAATTGAACGACCCGAATCGGGCCGCTGAGCTGCTCGCTCAAGCCCTACAAACCGCCCAAACCATTCAAACCGATAGCTTTAAAGCGTATACGTTGAGTGACATCGCTAACGCTTATGTCGAGTTGAACGATCCGAATCGGGCCGCTGAGCTGCTCGCTCAAGCCCTACAAACCACTCAAACCATTCAGACCGATAGCTTTAAAGCGTATGCGTTGATCTTCATCGCCAAAACTTATTCCAGGTTGAACGACCCGAATCGGGCCGCCGAGCTGCTTGCTCAAGCCCTACAAACCACTCAAACCATTCAGAACTTCGGCGATCAATCGGGTGTGTTGAGCGCCATCGCCAACTCTGCTGCCGAGTTAAACGAACCAAATCAGACCGCTGAGCTACTTGCTCAAGCCCTACAAGCTGCTCAAACCATCCAGGACAGAGAGTCTAAGTCGGATACGTTGCGTGCCATCGTCAACGCTGCTGCCGGGTTAAACAATGAAACCCAGGCTTCAGAATTATTAAAACAAATCTTCCAGGTGGCGAAAAGAGAAAGTGCGTCACCGGTCCTAAAAAACATCGCAATACTCTATGCTCAGCGGACTCAATGGAAAAAAGCGCTGCAAGCCTTAAGCCATTGTGGAGAAGGAGATCGGATCGCAGCCCTCACAAAAGTACTCACTATCTGGGCTGAAAAACAGACACCCACTTTGATCGAGGGGGCTGTCGTACTTCAGACTGAAGTCACCGGGAATGAAGGTAACTACAGCTTCGAAGTGACAATCCAGAGCCCTGATCAAAACTGCACCTATCACACAAATTGGTGGGAAATCCTCACACCAGAAGGCGATCTAATAAAGCGGCAAACCCTGGATAACCCCCACGGCGATCAGGCATCTTGGAGCAGTCAACTCTCATCCGTTGATGTTCAACCCGATCAGACTTTGCTCATACGCGCCCATTTTCAGGGGGGATACATTGATAATGGGGGGAACTTTTCTCTGAATTCTAGTTTTTCTGGATACAACAACCAAGCCCTAGGCGGCAGTATCAATGAAGGCTTTCAGATAGTCCGACTGCCAGCAACCTTTGCCCCATGGCTCGAAGACGCCGAACCACAGCCCACTGAATGCAAACAGTAGCGCCTTCCTAGACAGGCCGACTTCGTTGCTGATGCAGCCAGCCTTATCCGCACCGAAGCCAGCCCCGTTTAACAGGAGGACAACCTCATTCTCAGTGAAGCCAGCTTCGTTCGTAACGAGGCCAGCCTCATCTTCAGTAAAGTCAGCTTCGCCCACCACGAGACCAGCTTCATTCTCAGTGAAGCCAGCCCTATTAACCTTTGGTGCTAGTTCAAAGGCTAAACTGAGCAATCGATAAATGGACTTTCCCATGCTTATCAGGCTTGAGTCCATTCCACTGCGCCAATAGGTTAAAAGCGGCCATGGTATAGGCGAGTCGAGCTCTGAAGTAGTCCCAGACACGGTGCATTATCTTCTTGAAATGGCAAACCTGGGTCAGCATTGACAGGACGGTTTCGACCATCATGCGTTGATTCCACTCACCTCGCGGACACAATTTGAGGTTGGCCGGGTCGCCAGTTTTGGCGTGGAAAGCCTGATCCGCCAGGATAATCATCTGGTCTTCAAACCGTTCAATCAAGGGCTGGAAGTTGGAGTCGTGCACATTGGCCGTATCACAATCCCAAGCGCTGACCAACCCCCACTGATTGAGAATCAGACACAGTTTACCGCCAACAATCCAACGGTGATTTGACTTCCCCTTTTTGCCGATCTGCTTGGCGCTGCGGCCTTCACGGATGGGATGAATCAGCTCAACGCCATAACTATCGGCCACCCCCAAGATGGTTGCGGGGGCCATAAAGCGCTCTGTCCAATCCTGATGGGTGACAAATAGACGGAATAACCGAGTCCGCTCGGGTAAGCCAGGAAACAGCTCCAAATGATTGTTGGCTACCCAGCGGTAAAAAGCTCGATTGCCCACCCCTTTGAGGGCGAATAGAATGGCCAGGGTGACGATTTCACTGGGATATAGGTTCGCTTGAGGGTGTTTAGGTTCCGTTAACATGGCGTCGTCGATACGACAGAACAGAGCTATGATCAAATCGATAATAGTCATGAGGTTTACCTGCTGGTACTTTAGTTCTACTTCCAGCATGGATGAACCTCATTTCTTTTGACCAACTAGCACCATTGGTTAGTAGGCTTCCATCTCGGTAAGAACAAAACAGACCCATTGGTAATGAAGGTTGCGGGCCCAAGTACCCGGCTTGGCAACTAGGTCTTTCTCTGGCGCCAAATCAGCTATGGCCGTCGCAATAGCTGCAGACTCAAACAATGGCTGACCATCGATTATTGCTGCAGGCAGTTTCCCCAGGGGATGAATTCTTTGTAATTCTTCGCTACCAATAACTTCGACTCGGTTACCTATCGATTCATACTCCAACCCTGCTTCCAACAGTGTCCAACGAACGCGGGCAGATCTAGTAGGGCCTAGTTCGAATAGTTTGATACTTGGCATTAGAGTTTACTCTCACTGTTCCTGCAAAGAAAGTTTGCGGTTAATAGGAGTCGCATGAGCTGACGCCTAACACTAAGTTAAGCGGCAAAGCGGCCGGAGCGCAAAATGTGAATCACATTTTGTGCGTAGGTGCTTTGTCCGAGCGACCGAAGGGAGCGGCTTCAACTTCATGTTATGCGCCGCCAGCCTTGCTAGTCACAATAACAGATGTGCTAGATCGCTCTGCGCCAACATCACATACAGCCTCGATATTGTTACCATCAGGATCTAGCAGAAACGCAGCATAGTAAGAATCATGATACTTTCGATAGCCCGGCTCTCCGTTGTCTCTGCCACCAGCATTCAATCCTGCCTGGTAGAAAGCATGCACTTGCTCAATCGAATCAGCTTGGAACGCCAGATGCAGATTCGTTACTGGCGGATCTCCTGCTGCGACATAGAACTCGTCGAAATAGAAGCTGGAATCATCGCACCCAAACCCATCGCTTTTGCCGAGCGCATCAAGAATTGCAACGTAGAAGGCTTTGCTCAGTTCGAGGTCTGAGACATTAACTCCGATATGATCAATAAGCCTACCTTGATGGTATTTCACTCCACCCTCCGAGGCGCATAACTAATTATTAGGTCTACTAATTATTAGGTCTACTGTTTCAGTCTATTCACCCAGAATGAGCTTGATATATTGCGGACTTGAAGTATATCTACCCAAATCAGCTAAATATACTGCGAACTGTACATATAGTACGCTTATATTGGGTGGATATATAGAAGGTTTCAGTATATCTTCCATTCGTAAACAGCTAAGTTATGGAGAGCTGAATCAAAATCAATACCTATGCTCTGCTTCATTGACGTATAGAAACTTGACCTAGAAAACCCTTGACCAAGTCCAGCGTTTCAATTCTAACCAGAACTCCCCGTTTCATTGGGTGCAAGCGGATAATTGGGCGGCGATCGCAGAGGTAGGAGAAACGATTACAGTTCGGCGCAGTAAAAAAGCTGGTTTCCCTTGTGTCAAGCCAGCCTACAGCGATGTGAGATCGCTCTAACGTTAAGCTTATCGGATGCAGATCAACACCGCACTCAGCCAACCATCTTGATACTTCCGGTGCAGCGAAATATTCGACCGCAGCAATTTACGGAGACGTTTTTAACAATAACCGAATACTGAATCCGATGCGAAGCAACGCCCCAGACAGCGCCAAAGTTCCACTAATGATGGCAATGCCTGTTAAATCAGGCTGGAAAAACAGCATTACCGGTAAAGGCGCAAAGAGTAGGGGCAATCCAATCAATAATCCAGCAGCGATCGCGCCGTCCAAAACTAATGGCAACCCAATATGTCGCAGCAAAGATTTTGCGCCAAGATGAGTGAGTTCAGAACGGGTGCGCCAACGTCGCCACATAATGAAAGCGCGAAAGAGTCTTAATAATTGGAGCACAAACAGAGTAGGCAGCGCAATCACCAGCAAATTAGTGAGAAAATGATTTTTTATCGTGGGAGGTGAACGATCAACCAAAAGGCTAATGACGCCTTTATACAGTTGCATGATTGAAGCTCCGGTCACACCCGGATATACATTTGTCAATAAGACGACACCCCACCTTTCACTGGGGATGAGAGTAATGTTGCTTGAATAGTTGGCGACTTCACCGGGATGATTGACGATCGGGACGCCGTTAACGTTGAGTACATACCATCCCATGCCATAAGATATGTCATCTCCTGCTTTGACTGCTGGCTGATGTAGTTCCGCCATTCTTGCACTGGATACTAAAGTGACATCTTTGTAGCGTCCATCATTCAAATGGCAAATAAGGTAATGCGCCATATCCTCCACACTGGAGATCAGATAGCCCGCAGGTAGCTCTCCTCGGTTATAGGGAACTTCTGTAGCAACTGGATAGCCAAACCAAAACCGATTGCCTACGGATAGAGAAGGAGTCGCCTTTTGCGCCTGATCCTGGGACGTATAGCTGTGCCGCATGTCTAAGGGCGTAAAAATATGCTGCTGAATATATTGCTCATAGGACATTCCAGAAACCGTTTGCACGATCATTCCGAGAATGTTGTAATTGGCGTTGGAGTACTGAAACTGTTTGCCGACGGGTTGAGAGAGGCGAGCAGTCTTGAGGTTTCGGACGTGCTTTTCCAATGCCCCTTCACTGGTATCGTTATCGGTCAACTGCTCCTGTCCTGCCCTGGTGGAAATGCCGCTAGTTTGATTGAGGAGATGTCGAACGGTAATTTGACTGGCGGCTTGGCGATCGGCGACACTGAACCACGGCAAATACTGTTGGACAGGAGCATCTAAATTAACCTTGCCTGCATCCACCAGTTGCATAATTGCCAAAGCTGTAAAAGACTTACTGACCGACCCCAAAATAAACGGAGTATCAGGAGTCACGGAGCGCTTATCGGGATCGGCAATCCCAAACCCCTTCACATGAATCACTTGATCGCCCTTGACGATCGCAATAGCAAGTCCAGGAATCCGGTATTGTCGTAGCTTCGATTCAAGATAAGCGTCGATCGCTTGCACATCGGGTCCTTGCTGAGTTGCTGCTAGCTGCATAATCGCACTGAGTTGAGGCGCACTGAGCATTACTAGCATTAGAACCAATACAATCAGATTCTTCGCTCTCAAAGTCATCCCCTCTCTCATTGCGATCGCTCCAACTATAATGTGAGACATTGTATTTGGTGCGAGAACGGGGTGATGAACAACCATCCCAGTAATAGTAATGAGCTTAGAGGTGTATGCCCCTAAGCTCCATAATGCCTACCGCCAAGCCACCCAGTATCGAGAATACTGCAATATTTATGTTCGCTGCAGCGCCCTCAATTATGAGTGCTCAGCAAAAGGTGCTATTGCGCTATTTTCCCTGAAGGAAAAAACGGTATAGGGCTCGACATAGTCTCCAGATTCCATGCCGGGAGAGCCAATAGGCATTCCAGGAACGGCAACGCCAGCGACATCTGATTTATTAGTCAGCAAACGCTGTACGTCCTCAGCTGGGACGTGCCCTTCTACTACATAGCCATCAACAATTGCGGTGTGGCAAGAGGCCAGGTTTGCCGGAACGCCGTACCGCTGCTTAATTGCCGTCATATCTTCGGTGATCTTATCCTTCACATGAAAGCCTGCAGCTTTCATATGCTCAATCCACAAACCGCAACAGCCGCAAGTGGGACTGCGAAAGACTATGAGTTCGCTGGTTAAATCAGCTTGTTCCCCTGAGGTGTCTTTTATGGCTGAAAATTCTGGCGCTTTGGCAACAGTGCAGCTAGTCAGCACCAGACCAGCAACGGCCAGACCGATAGCCAAAAACTTAGACTTGAGATACTGATGATTCATCTATACCTCCACATCGGAAATCAGCCCCAATAGCTATTAACCCATATAGTGTAGACTCTCGCATAGAGAAGTCTAATCAGAGCATAGGAATATTGATGTCACAAACACGGGTATTCGCATTACAAGTTTTCAGTGGGATTATGTACGAGGATTTTCCCTAGGCTCCCGATCAACCAAGCGCACCTGATTCTCTTTAACAACGACAGTTACTAAGGCCAGAGGACGCCTGGCGGGTCCCCGTGTAACTCTTCCCAGGGCATCGAAACGGGAACCATGGCAGGGACAGACAAATTCTTGTTCAGCCTGATCCCAGTTCACAGTACACCTGAGATGGGTGCAAACTGAGCTAATTGCATAGGAAGCAATCTCGGGTCCTTCTTCAATGACCAGATAGACCTCTCTTTTTAGCTGGACAGCCGTAAGTTCGCTCTGGTTTTTCACTCTCTGATTCAGGCCGCCAAGGTAGCTATATCAGGCTCTTTGAGCGACTCATGTTTATCGTCGAGTAATTTTGTTAAAAGTAGAGTAGACATGCTTTGGGATAAATTCATCTCTTGTTGATTTTGGAGTGAGAGTCGGACAATCTGTTCGCTCGGATAACCGTGCTTGGGTAAGGTACGAAACCAGCGAGGAAAGTGGGCCCAAACATGATGGGGCATTTCTAGCGCCAGCACTTGTAATAGACCTAAGGCAATCGCATTGAGATTGACAAAGCGCTCAAAGGCTTCCACCTTACGAGCCACTTCTCGTTGAAAATCTTCGCAATAGTCTGCCAAAGATAAATCATCAGGCCATTTCGAGGCGGTTTCCATGGATTTGAGCCAGAATCGATAGCAAAATCCCCCCAGCAGATGGATCAGCGTACGGAATCCGACCTCAATCTGCCAGCCATAATACCCCTATAAATACGAACCACCTTGAGTCCCCCCAGATTGGGATAGATGGGCTGCTGAAATTGGTACAACTGATTGCCAAACTGAAGGCAGACCAACTATTGCCTCAAGAGGATAGCGCCAAATGTCAGAGCGAAATGAGCCCCCCCGTTAGTTTGTCCAATTGTCGAGCATCTGAGGCTGAGGCTACCCCAGCCCCAACGTCAACGATTAGTCTGTGTTCTCAGCCAGATGCTAGAGAGTCAGATTGCGGCTCAATCCGGGAAGGAGGCAAGCAATGAACCTCACGCCTAAGTTGAGCACATGGCGCTCCGAAAAACTGCAGGCGCATCATCTAGAGCGATTAGCCGTTGTATATGTACGTCAGTCAACCTTGCAGCAAGTGGCAGATCATCAAGAATCCACCCGTTTGCAGTATGGCTTGGTAGAGCGTGCTGAAGCATTGGGATGGAGCCAGAAACGCATCCTTACTATTGATAATGATTTGGGAAAATCAGGTAGCACTGCTGAAGACCGATTGGGCTTTCAACAGCTAGTCACTGAAGTGGGCCTTAATCACGTGGGCCTCATTTTAGGAGTAGAGATGTCGCGTTTAGCCCGTTCATCCAAAGACTGGCATCAACTATTGGAAATTTGTGCCTTGTTCAGGACCCTGATTGCGGACCTGGATGGTATTTATGACCCCAGTCAGTACAACGACCGATTACTGCTGGGATTGAAGGGTACCATGAGTGAAGCAGAGTTGCATATTCTCAAGCAGCGGATGATGCAAGGCAAGCGCAACAAAGCACAACGCGGAGAATTAGGATTCAGTGTCCCGATTGGCTATGTGCGTCGCCCCTCGGGAGAAATTCGATTTGACCCAGATGAACAAGCCCAGCAAGTGGTGAAACTGGTTTTCCGCAAATTTGAAGAATTGGGGACGCTCAATGGAGTCCTACGCTATTTGGTGACCCATCAGGTACAGCTCGGGGTGCGGGTATTGTCTGGTTTGAATAAAGGTGAGCTGGAGTGGCGACGACCCAATCGAGCAACCCTACAGAATCTGCTTAAAAATCCTGCCTATGCGGGTGCGTATGCTTATGGTCGAAAACAAATTGACCCTCGCAAAAAGAAGGCAGGACACCCCCATAGTGGTTTAGTCGTGCAAGCCCCTGAAGATTGGTTGGTGTTAATCAAAGACCATCATCCTGCTTATATTTCCTGGGAGCAATACCAACAGAATCGAGCCCAACTGCAATCTAATCAGGCGCGTGCTAATGAACTTGGCGTGGCACGTCCAGGAACGGCCCTTCTATCTGGACTACTGGTGTGCCACAAATGCGGAAGCCGTATGGTAGTCCAATACAAGCAAGGACAATTTCATAGCTATGTCTGCTGTCGTGAAGCCGCCGATTATGGGGGGGAGCTGTGCCAGAGTTTGGCCGGAGCTTGTTTAGATGAGTATATTTGCCAACAAGTATTACGGGCGTTAGCACCAGCTGCATTAGAGTTGTCGCTGGCCGCCGCTAAGCATCTCGAACAAGACCGTTCAGAACTTGACCAGCTTTGGCGACAGCGCTTAGAACGAGCTGCTTTTGAAGCCGAGCGAGCCGGGCGACACTATCATTTAGTCGAACCTGAGAATCGTTTAGTGGCTCGACAATTGGCCCAAGAATGGGAAGCCAAATTACAAGCCCATCAACAGCTTCAAGAAGAATATGAACGCTTCTGCTCCCAGCAACCTAAACAGCTATCAAGTGATGAAAAACAGGCGATTCGACAATTGGCCACAGATCTGCCCTCCCTCTGGCAGGCTGAAACAACCACTCAAATTCAACGCAAAGAAATTATTCGACAAGTCATTCAAAACATTAGCGTGAATGTTCAAGGTGAGAGTGAACAGGTCCAAGTTGGTATTAACTGGGTGGGTGGAGCCTCCTGTGAGGCCCAAATTATTCGTCCAGTAGCAAAGTGGACTCAACTGAGTAATTACCCTCAACTTTGTCAAAGATTGGAGCAGTTTGCTCAAGCAAATCTGAGTACAGACGAAATTATTAATCGCCTCCATCAAGAAGGATTTCATCCCCCAAAACGACGCCAGACTTTTAATCGACCTATTGTCCAAACTTTAATGCGACGTTTGGGATTAAGGCCTCATCGGGGGTCTCAAACACGAGCTGTCCTCGCTCAACATGAGTGGTGGCTTCCTGATTTGGCTAGCGCTTTAGCCATGCCAACCACCACGCTATACCACTGGGTTCAGCGCGGATGGGTCAAAGCGCGACAGCAACCTGAGTATCCTAGACACTGGATTATTTGGGCCGATGAGACTGAGATAAAACGTCTGAAAAAACACCGACAACGCCCTGCTGGCGAAGTTCTCAGACAACGTTGGAAAGGCGAGACGCCAGCCATTGCTATCGGTCCTGTATGAAGCCTCAAACCCTTATCCTGCCTCAGACACCAATTTCTGATCTATCTGGTGAAACACCTTTATCACCCTAAAATTTTCTAAGGAGAGTCGCATGGAAAGAAAAAAATCTTCACCTATGCAACCTGAGCATAATAACTCAAATGTTTATGGGGGTATTGAGGATGGCATATCTCAATTTTGAAGCGCCAGCCATAAGCCTCAATCACTTCGGCTCCGGTTAAGTTCACATCGCTAGAGAGTAAAATAATTTGCTTGCCGTTGGGGAGTTGAGTGAGCACAAACAAGACCAACTCATCGGCGCTATCCCAGTAAAACTCGAAGCATTGGTAGTACACCGTCATGTATTGACCGTAAAGCCAAATCGAGGCATCGGCGCAGTCCTCAATCGGTGCGAACAATTCTCGTAATTTGACCTCACTGCCCCATTCCCGGTGACGTCCCCGGCCATGCTTTCCAGGCCGACGACTAAAAGCGGCGTGACCCACGGTTGTAATCCTAGCCCGACTAATCAGATGCACCCCATGCGCTCGAAACGGTTTCAAGACTTTGACTGAGGCAAAGTAAGCATCTAGGACAGAATAGCCGCCCTTAACCATCATCTGAACACACAATGTCGCCATTTTCTCCACCACCGTCGCCTCAGTCTTAGCATCAACCGCCTTAATCCCGTCATGCAGTTTGAGGCTTATCGGGGCGGCGAACAGAGCCTCTCCAGCCCCCAATAGCAGCGCCAGCGCGCTAAAGTAGTGTCCCCGGATCCATTTCGGTTTACTCACATCTTCCGACTCTTGATGGAGTCCTTTGACCCCAGGCATCTTGCGCCCTTCTTTTGCGACTTTGACGCCATCTCCCACATACACAGGGCGTCCCTTCAATCGGCGAGCGTTGGGATGTTCCCTCAGCCAATATCCCCACCGATAACACAGGGTATTAATGCTGAAGGCGCTGGAGTGAAACCAATGGAGCGCCTGAGAATAGTAGCCTTCTCCTAGCCCCAGGGCATTCAGATAGCTGGTGATGGCGGGCGGGTGAGTACTCAATAAAACACCCCAAAGCAGTAGGACAAACCATTCGAAGGTGGCTTGACGACTAAAGGCTGGCCGCAACTGGAGCAGAATTTGCTCTAACCGTTCGTATGACTCCATAATGTAATTGGCTGATTGTAGTTATTTCAGCCAGTTTCGGACATTCCACGCTCTTCTGCATCAGGAATGTTCTTTTTTTATGTCAGTCTCTGACATCGGAAAAACTTCGTACTGCCCAGTTTTTTTGAGGGTGCCCAGTTTTTCGGGAGTTTTTGACTCACATCTAAATATTCGGGTGAGTTCAAGCCGCCAAGTCCATAACGGGTAGTTCGCCATTCAGGGTATACGTCAAGCAGCCTGCGGATCTGAACGAATCCTCATCACTCGCACCCGCTCAATCGTGAAGTAAGTTCCAGGCTGCTCATACTCAAGCGAGGTTTCGTTGATATCCCGACAGAGCCAAACATCAACACAGCTTCCGTCTTCAGAATAATGTCTTGGCTCCCATGCCTCGATGGGAACTCCCTTCAACTCAAATAAACATTGTTTAGCTGCATTCTCTGATTCCACCATAGCCATCAATCTGCCATGCATTCCAGGCGGATTTGCAAGAAAGCGTGATTTTTAATACTGGATTTTAAGTTTTTTCATCTAAAATATGCCGAAAACTAACGACTCTTGCGATTTGATGGAACTTATGCAAGATTTTGATGGAACCTGGAATGGTTTCTTAAATGCTTGAACAGCAATAGTTTTGGGCTAGATGTCGCTAGGTGGCGGTAACTTTGGCATTAGGCCCGATCCTGTCAAACTTTGAGAGTTCTCCGGCAGAACCGTAGGTTTAGCAGTGATTAATGAGCACGGGAATGATTGATATGTTCGAACCGTTTATCCCCCCGTCGGCTCACCAACTGCAGGATGGCAACGCCATTTCCCTCCTCCGACGTCTTCGTCGTCATCCGATTATCGTCCCTGGTCTGATTGCCGCCGATTTCCCGATGACAGCGCCAACCGCTGTTGTGACGCCCGACAAGAAGGCGTCTGCGGATCAAACTCCCCTGCTGCTACTGCACGGGTTCGACAGTTCCCTCCTGGAGTTTCGCCACTTGTTTCCCCATCTGACTCCTCGTTGGTTAGTGTATGCCGTGGACTTGCTGGGATTTGGCTTTACCCCCCACCCGCCATCGGTGATGGTGGAGCCCGGCGCCATTCGCCAGCATCTTTACCACACTTGGAAAACCTTAATCGACCGCCCTATCACCTTACTGGGAGCATCACTGGGAGGGGCCGTCGCCATCGATTTCGCGCTGACTCACCCTGACTGCGTAGAGCGTCTAATTCTGATCGACAGCATCGGCTTTTCCGGCAGTTTCCCCCTTGGCAAGTGGCTGTCTTCCCCTCTCCTCGACTGGGGAGCCGACTGGCTGCGCTTCCGCAAAGTCACAACTTACCGGGCTCTAGAAGCTCTGCCCTTCATCAGTCCTGACCAGCAGGACCTGGTGCTATGCGCCTCCCTGCATCAGGAAATGCCGGGCTGGAAGCGAGCGGTCATGTCCTTCACCCGCAGCGGTGGCTACAGCGACCTAGCCGGGAGAATTTCCGAAGTCAAGCAGCCAACGCTGATCCTTTGGGGCGATGACGACCAAACCCTAGGGATTCAAGACGCCCGGAAGTTTGAAAGCGCCATTTCCCGCAGCCATTTGGTTTGGATTAAAGGCGCTGACCACGCTCCCCACATGTCCCATCCAGCGATGGTCGCCAGGGAAATTTTGAGTTGGCGCTGATCACCCGCCAAAGCCCGGCTTTCCCTCAGTAGCTGAGGTCCTGGTTCAATTGCAGGTAAGACTGATGAGAATTGCCCGTTTCATCCTGTGATTGAGGATCGACAGTAGGATGAGTGCGACGAAAATAGCTTTGTGCTGACGGGTGGGGTATGGAAGCCTCCGTCGAGGCTAAGGGAGGGCTACAGATCTAATGAATAAAAGCTGCGATCGCAAGTTTCTGAGTAATCGATAGATGCTTGCCAAGCAAGTCGTTTTGTATATGATTGTCTCTTATGAAGACACAGGCTATTCAGAAGTATCTCAAGGATTGCTCGAGAGAGGATCTCGTGAAGATGTTCTTAGATCTGGCTAAGCACAATCGTGCTGTTGAGCGTTTCTTGATTTCAAGGTTTGATATCACGACTGCAGAACCCAACTTTGATGATTATAAGGCGGCAGTTCGTTCGGAGTTCTTCCCGTGCAGAGGGTATGGAGACGGCAACCCGTCAATTGCATACCGCATGGTTCGAATTGTTGAAGAAGAAGCGACCAGCCCTAAGCAGGTGATTGATTTTATCTACTACTGTGTCGAAACGGGGGTGGCCTATACAAATGCATATGGGGATATTAATGAGGAGTTTTATATTGCATTCGAGGATCTGTTTGAGTATGGGACAAAGCTTGCATCAATGCATGAATTGATTGATGATTTCTCGGAGCGAGCTTATCTTATCGTCACGAGCACTTCTGATATTGGGTGGGGATTCCATGATGAACTGAAACGCATCTTCGCAACGTGCGTTGCTGCTGGTAAAGGTGACTGACGTTATGGCCTCATGTCATCTAATACAGCTTGGGTTCTTGGAAAATGTAATTTTGTGTACGCTCTCGGTTGATGTTCCCCCCAACCAATCAACCGCAGAGCAACCAGCCTATCCTTAAAACTTCTGAAAATATTGCTTCAAGGGGGGGTAAGCCCATTCACCAGAAGTTGACATGAGTCCAATAAAATCAAGAGTTTTGGGTTTTTACGGTGAAATCGCCCACTGTTGCAAGATCCCTCTTTTAGAGAAAATCGACACTTCACACTAAGCATCAATATTAACCGACTCGTTTTGTAGCATCTTTTTGCTCATCTTTTAAGTCGCGCCATAGGGTTTGTGGCTAAAGACTTAACCGAGAGATATTTCTTATCCTTTCCATTGAAAATGATCAGGCAGTGAGTGGTTGCAGGCAAAGTGTTTTATGGCTAGACTTTAATCAATGGGTTTACCTCTATCGATAGATTTAGATCTATCAAATCAGGTTTAGTCTATCCACAGTCTTGTTCGTCCTGACTCTCAGCAGAACTGGCGCCAGAATTTTCCCTCCACATTTGTTGGCGGTTCTAGTAAAGATCTGAGGCGCGTATAGACTCTCGTGCATATGCTCTATAGGGTTTTAGCTCAACTTACTGAGTTAGGCGCTCTAGCCATGTAACTGACCAAACTGACCTATCTGTGCAGGAGTGACCTTGAAATCGTCGGAACGACCATTCTGCTTCTGTGGAACCTGGAGTTTGAATTAGACAGGGTGTCGACAGATTGCTGTTAGAGAAGTATGGAAAAGCGTTATGGCCTGGTTTCGTCAGGATTCATCTCATCTCGTGATGAGCGTGTTGTATGTGTTGGGCATAGGGCTGATGCTGCCTATGCTGGTGCTGTACTCCATTGGGTGTTCGATTGGGTGTCTTGTCACTGTCATCGCAGGGAAGCTGTTGTCTGAGCGTCTCTATCCAGAAACCGAGCTTTCCCAATTGAGCGGCTTCAGAGGCTCGCCTTAGGTTGTTGACGCTGGGTCTTTGACGTGAATGAGTTGAGGCAGTTGCCTGAGGTCTTTACCCCGATTATGCCTTGAGCCTAGGCCATGGCGTTGATGATGGGCTTCAAGCTCGGTTTGTCTGTCCTCAAAAACTTGTTTAATCACCTTCTGGTAGGTGGCGCCCATGGGCTTGCCCAATTCCTTCACGACGGGGAAACTAATGCCCCATTTATCGGTATGGGTAAGACCAGGTGTGTCGTTGTAAGCCAGAATCGCGTCAATGATGAGATTGACTTTCGCTTCAGTCATTCCCCCAGATCGGCGAGCGCGTTTCGGGGCTGTGGACGCGGTAGCGATC
>JASJDH010000111.1 GCA_030065175.1 Leptolyngbyaceae cyanobacterium MO_188.B28
CAGGGATCCGGTGCGCAAGGATTTGCTGCACAGGGATCCGGTGCGCAAGGATTTGCTGCACAGGGATCCGGTGCGCAAGGATTTGCTGCACAGGGATCCGCCTGTTGTGTGGGTGTTCCGCCGCCTGATGGGGTAGTTCCGCAACCCGTTGTCACCATTCCAACGGTTAAAGCTGAGGCAATTGCAACGGCAGCTAGGTACTTGACTCTCATATCGAAATCTCCTCTCCTAAGTGAACTTGATGAAATCGTGCATTGATTCTGATGACCAAAGTTTATCTTACGACCCGAGAGCTATTTATCTCCTCTTAACCTGAGAGTACGCTGAGAAATTCCTAGGCATGAGATTAAATCCCCTGCCCTGCAAGGCTTTCAGGAAATTGCTCTATTGGCATCAGATTTCCTTATTATTTGCTTCTCAGAAATATATCTTTCGTTTTCCAGAAGGGTTGTGTTGGGGCCTACTTCCGCACTAACCGAAAGCCAAACAGAATATGGCGAGATTCTAAAGGCCGGGTGTGGCGATAGGCGGCTCGGCAAAATCCTGGGAGATCATCCCAAGAACAGCCTTTCATGACGGATACGGTGCGATCGCGCCGTTGCTCTAGGGTCGATGTGTATTCAAACACGTTGCCGACCATGTCTTCTACGCCGTAGGGACTGCGGCTGAGGGGATAGGCTGCGATGGGACTGGTATGCCATCGCCCACTTTGGCCCCAATTGGTCGCATCATCCCGCCAGTCATTGCCCCAGGGAAAGTAGCGGCCGTCTTCGCCCCGCGCCGCTTTCTCCCACTCAGCGGCGGTTGGTAGACGGTAGGTTTGCTGGTCCTGAAGGCCTTTCCACTGGGCGTAGGCGATCGCATCGTCATAGGACACCAGCACCACTGGATGTTGACCTTCTCCGGCTGGATAGTCTGAGCCGTTCCACAGAAATGGCTCCACCTCTGTGTAGGGATGCACCAAAAAGCCCTGCGCCTGGTAGTCCGCTGCCGAAATACCCGGCGGTCGATGTCCCGTGGCTTGCACAAACGCCTGGTACTCAGCATTGGTGACTAAGTTTTGGCCAATGCAAAAATTGTTTAAATTGCTTTGATGTTGAGTGGGCTCCCAGTCAAACCAGCGCTGCTGTCGAAGCCGCTGTTCAGCTCCCGGTGTCTGTTCAGGGGAATTCGCAGCCGCTTGTGCAGAAATCTGATAGGCATAGTCCCGTTCTGCTGGATCGCTCCCGGAGACGAACTCTCCACTAGGAATGAATACGAAACCGGTTTGGGCAACGCAGCGATCGCGGGTCATCGGCTCAATCACTGGCTCAATGGTCTGGCACCCCATGGCCAACACGATTGTTATACCTCCAAAAAACAGCCGTCTTATGCGGTTACCAGGCATCATAATCTTCCCCATCCCAGAGATTTTGGATTTTAGATTTTGGATTTTAGATTTTGGTCATTGGTCGTTGGTCATTGGTTATTCGCTACATAAAGCTTTGAAATGAAGCGCGTAGTGATGCCCACCTACGCCTAGGATGAAGGGCAGGTGGAGGGCTGCTGGAAGGGCTAAGCATTTGGAGCAAAATTGACAGAAGCGTCTGAAGACATATCGCCAAATGCTTAGCCCCTACCGAATCTACGACAGGACTGTTCAACCACTATCCGACTCGTTAGCGATGAAAGATTAATCTAACTAAAAATGTCTTCGCTTATGATTTACCTCCCTATCTTCTCCATCTCCCCCTGCCTCCCCATCTCCCCCATCTCCTCTCCCTAATCCTCATCCCAAACTCAGCAAAAAATCATTCCCCCCTCGCCCAAATGTTTGATAATTTGACAGAAAGCGACATGGATTATCTATGACAGCACCTGCAGTGGACGCCCAAGACAAGTCTGAAATGACTGGAAATCAGAACTGGCTTGTGACCGCAGACGGTAACCGCCAATCGTTTGGTTCAGTGGAGGTGGATGAGCCTGAGCGCATCTATCGGATGTATCGATTTCTCACCGATCTGGAGGATATTTTAGACGCTACGCCAGATGATCGTGGTCGGTTGGAGGCGATTACGCCACGGGTGCGGCAGCTTTTGATTAGTTCCTACTGGCTGCAAATGGAATTTCACCAGCCGCCGGTGGATCCGGGCTGGTCGGTTAATTTTCTCTACCGCGAGCATGAATGGCCCCTGACGGTGCAGATGGTGGCGTGGCTTCCAGGTAATCCTTCTCCGATTCATAACCATGCCGCTTGGGCGGTGGTGGCGATTATTGGCGGGCAGGAGAAAAATACGATCTGGCGTCGGGTTCCGGACCCGGAGCATCCCGATCGGATTGAAAAAGTGGCGGAGATGATTCTGAATCCGGGGGACATTATTACCTTTATGCCGGATGCGATTCACTCGGTGGAGCCCCTGGGCGATGAACCGACGATTTCGTTTAATCTTTATGGTAAAACGACCTTTAAGGATCGGTATGAGTTTGATCCTGAGACCCATACGGCTAATAACTTTTAGGGATTGGACGTTGGGTAGTTGGGTAGTTTGGGGTGAAGTCATGAAACCCAACGCCAATGAAGGTTTTGATGCGTTACGCTTTGCTTTTCTTAGATGACCTTTGATCTATACACATCCTACGGTTTGGTTGATTTCTCAGCCTCATCACTCAGCTTATGAAGCTGCCCGAAATCATCATCATTGCAGCCCTGGCCGAAGCAAATCGAGTAATTGGCAAAAATGGTCAATTGCCCTGGCGCATTCCAGAAGATTCCCAGCGATTTAAGCGACTCACTTCAGGTTATGCAGTGATTATGGGGCGAAAAACCTGGGAGTTTGACCTCCAGAAAAAGCCCTTATTAGAACGCCACAACATCATCGTCTCCTCATCGCCGCAACCGAATATCGCAGCGGAATCTACGAGTGCCCATCCCCATCTATCCTTTGTCGCCTCCCTTCAAGACGGATTGACGCAAGCGAACGAGTCCAAGAAAGTGTTCATCATGGGCGGCGCCCGTCTCTATGCCGAAGGGCTAACCCTGGCCGACACCCTAGAGCTGACCCTGGTGGCGGGCGACTTTGAAGGAGATACCTTCTTCCCAGAGTATGATCACCTGGTGGGAACTCAGTTTGAACTCGTGAAGGTAGAGTCCCACCCTGGCTTTAGATTTGAAACCTATCAGCGGTTTTACCCATAAATTTATACTGCTGGTGAATTATTTGCCACCCACCCACCCATCCACCCATCCACCCATCCACTCTCTTCCACTGGGACCTTATCTTTACACTAATCCCCCATGTCTTCCACCTTGCGCCTCACGATCGCAGGTTTCATCGGTCTGTTTCTCCACGGCGTCATTGTGGCGGCGCCTGGCGCCTTTTTACCCCAATGGACCGAAACCTTTGGCGGAACTGTTGATATCGGTGGGTACTATACCGTCTTCTTGATCAGCAGCCTAGCGGGGCTTTACCTAGTCTCCCGGTATCGTCAGCGTCATCCTTTATTTGCGGGGGCATTTGCCGCGATCGCTCTTGGTCTCGTGTTTGCCGCCCTCTCCCCCCATTTTTTGGGGATTTGGCTAGCGGCCATCCCCATCGGCTTTGGCGATGGGACCCTTAACCTCCACTGCAACAGTTTAGTGGGGGAACTTCATGCCAAGCGGCGGATTCTCTTCCTTAACTGGGCCAACGCCACCTTCGGCTTTGGCGCCTTGAGCGCCCCGCTACTGGGGGTATTCTTGCCGTGGCGAATCGGTTTAGCGGTGGTGGCGATCTTGGCGGTTGTCTCAATCGCTTTGGCTTGGCAAGCGCCAGCGGCCGCTAATTTTTCACCGGGACGTGATCGCATGCCCTGGCGCAAAGCCAGTCCCTTCCTGCTGGTGATTATGCTCTACGCCGGATTAGAAAGTGCGATCGGCACTTGGGGCGGCCATTACCTGCGGCATCTGGGGTGGAGCGACGCCTGGAGCGGCGCCTTGCTCTCGCTCTATTGGGCGGGCTTAACCCTGGGGCGGTTGAGTTTGGGCGGCTGGGTCAGTCAGCGCCCGGTGAACGCCATTCGCTATTTGCTCCTCGGCGCCGCGATTGTGGTGGGAATGACTTCAGCGCCGATCTTTGCCATTTTCTTTGCCCTGTCGGCTTTTTTCTACGGTCCCACGTTTGCAACGGTCTTTGGATTGTTGCAAGAACGCTGCGGCCATGTCGCCTTGGGGTATCTTTTTTACGCCTCGTATATCGGAAAATCGTCCATTCCTGCTCTATTTAACGGCATCGAGAGCCCAACCTATTTGCCCTACGGATTTGGTTTTCTGGCCCTATTACTTTACTTAGTCAGCCTTAAATTGCCCTGAATGGTTTCCGCCTGTTTCATCTCATTCACCAATTGTCGGCTGCGGCGGAGGTAGGCCACAAATAGCAGAATGGAGAAAATCAGAATAGCGAGGCCCAGGAGATTGCTGACAAAGGTATCGTAGAGTCCATGTAAAATAGCCGCGATCGCCACGCCGATAAAAATAATGGACCGTTCCCGAGATGGATTGATGGCGGCCAATCCGATAAAGTAACCGACAATACCTGACCAAATGGCGTGAAATAGCGGCAGTGACACGAGTCGAAGCGTATTCACCAAAAAGAATCCGCCGAGGTCAAGTTCCCCCGTACTGACTCCCAAGGCAGAGCGGTCGAAGTAGACGGGGCCCTCTACGATCGCAAATCCCAGACCTGAGATCGCGCCATAAAATGCAGCCGTAAGGGGGTCGCTCAATTGGCCCGGACGCAGTAAGAACAGATAAACCGATAATCCCTTGCAGACTTCTTCCAGAACCCCAACCCATAACACCCGAAACAGCAGGTTTAGAATTAGGCTGGCGTCACTGGCGATGTAAAGTACCCGAATCAAAGGAATTCCCTGAAATAACTGCAATAGGAAAATTCCTACAATCACCGTAAACACACTGCAATATAGGGTGTGCCGCCAAGAAAACTGCACGGGTTTAATCAGTTGATGCAGGACAAGGCCCCAAATCAAAGCGTAGTAAATGCCTAAAATCCAGGAGACTTCAGCCTGTCCGGCTCCGGGGCCCAACCATAAGAAAACCCAGGGAAATAGACTAAATAGCAGCAGCAGTCTGACCCCATAGCTGTTGTATAAATCGGGACTGAGGGCCTGTTTGTAGGGAAACACCGACGCGAATTTGAAGGTCTTCAACGTCGCTAAAAACTCTGACCCAGGGGCGGGTCTTTCGGACGGCTCCATTAAGTCTGGGTCGGTTTGCTCAGGCGCTTTGATTAAGCTAGAAGCGGGGTTCTCGGAAGATTCGATTAAGAAGAAACTATCCTGATTGTCTAACTCGATGGTTTCTTTCCAGGTCACCGCAGAGATATCCGTCTGCCAACCATACACCTTCAAGGTTTTGATGGAATCAGATTTCAAGCTAGCCAGTTTCTTATGCACCCAGTCTACAACTGCTTGCTTGCCCGGTGTCTGATCCGCCTCCACAATCACCCTCAGGCATTCCTCCTTTGCGGTGGCTTTCGCTTTAATCCCCTTTTTCCGTAAGTTCTTTGCGATCAGGGCGGCAATTTCGTCGGCGTCTTCTTGCTGAGCGAACTCTTGAAAATCTGGCTGGGTCATAATTGTAAAATTCAGGCGCACAGGGCTCGAGGCGGTAATACTCGAGCGATATGGGGGCGAAATACCCTCTTAGCCTAGCTTGGAAGTTTTAGAGAAACCTATAAAGGTTACTGAAGCCGCCAAAAATCTTAAAATCTTTCCCCTGTGTAAACGCAGTAATCAACCAGAATTCAGGAAAATGGCTTACAACTTAAAGCGGGAAATTTTCGCCAGTACGGAATACAGGAGTCAGAATCCAGTTTCTGCCAGACTGCTGTATTCTGACTTCTTTCTGCATCGAATTGTCCCGGCTTAAATGATAGGTTGGCAAAATTTAGGTGGGCAACCAAAATTCATCGTAGGGCGAACTTGCGGACAGCCAGTAAGCTGCCAAGGAGACCGACGGTCCCCCCTAATGAAAAGAGAGAAAAGGGCAGTAATAGGGTTTGGCTCGGGGTGAGTTGCAAGCCGTTGGCCAAAAATTGAATAAAGTCTGGTTGCTGGGCGGCGAGCTGATTCAGAAAGTGGTGAATGCTAATCAAAGAGCCCCAAGAAATGGCGGCGCCGACGACGCCAAAGGCGGCTCCTTGCAGAATAAACGGCAGATAAATCCAGACTGAGGTCGCCCCTACCAACTGCATCACCTCAATTTCACGCCGTCGCGCCATGACAATCAGGCGGATGGTGGTGGTAATGACGGCGATCGCAGTCAGACTCAGAATCATAATGATGAACAGACTTACCCATCGCACCCCATCATTTAGTTGGGCGAGGCGTTTGACCGCCTCAGGCAAATAGCTGGCTTCGTCTACCCCTGGCAGGGTTTCTAACTGAACCTTTAGATCTGAAACGACTTCGGAGTTCCGGGCTTTCACCCTGAGTTCATCCACCAATGGGTTACCGCTTAGCTGTTCAGTCGCCCCTCTGATTTCTGAAATGCCTAAGTCTTCCACTAGGGCCGCCCAGGCTTCCTCCTTGCTAACAGTCTTGACTGAAGCGACTCCAGACATTCCCTCCACAATTGGCTTTAAGCTGCTGGCCTCGATTCCGCTTTCTAGATAGACCGAGACCTCTAATTGACTGCCAAACTGATTGAGTAAGCTTTCAAGCTGCCAGGTTGATTGCAGACTAATGCCAAATAGAAAGAGCAAGACCGTCATGGTGCTGACCGCCGCCCAATTCATCCAGCCGCCCCGCTGCAAACCAAGGAGGGTTTCCCGCAGCAGATAATCCGCTTTAGTGAGGAATTTAAACATAACCTGAACCTATACCCAAAGGTTGATCACCCTTAACCCAGAGTCATCGCGATTTTGCATTGACGGACAACCAACTGAATATTATCCATAGGGGTATATCGTTATGTAAACCCCTAGCTTGTCAGCTAACTCATCTGCAATGCGATTTCGCAACCGATTTCTTGTCTGCTCCCTGCTTGATCGGGTTATCTCACTTGGTTTTCGCGCCAGACCCCCGCTAAAATCCCGTAAGACGCTATATCTAGGGCTTTTAAGGAAGTCTGAACTCTGCAAATAGTGTTGAAAACCAACATTCCCTCAAGGCTAAAGGCTAAGCCTCATGTAAAGAGATTGTCAAGGTTTTGCAGTCTAATAGTCACTAAACGTAAGACAAGCGACATTCTCACACTGAATGGTTCGGGGAAAGGAAGGATGCCTGAAAGAGAAGATGAGAAAGGGGAGATAGAATTCGGCCATTTAGAAATTCCCCCGCCTCCTATTCAAGACAAAGCCTATCTAACCCATCGTCGCTGGATGATGCGGGCTTTGGAGTTAGCAGAGTTCGCCGGAAAGTCGGGAGAGGTTCCGGTTGGGGCGGTGGTTGTCGGGCCTGACAATACCCTATTGGCTGAGGCGGCTAATCGGCGAGAAAGTGATCATGACCCTGCCGCCCACGCTGAAATATTGGCGTTACGGGCTGCAGGGCGGATATTGAATCGTTGGCGACTGCATGACTGCACCCTATATGTTACGTTAGAGCCTTGTCCAATGTGTGCTGGGGCGATCATTCAGGCGCGTTTGGGATTGCTGGTTTATGGGGCGGATGATCCGAAAACTGGAGCGATTCGCTCCGTATTAAATTTGCCGGATGGCGCCGCTTCTAACCACCGTTTGCCCGTTCTAGGGGGAATCCTGGAGTCAGTTTGTCGGCAACAATTACAAGCTTGGTTTAGGCGGTATCGCCGCTAATCTGAGACCGCAAGGTTGTTGTAGTCGGTTCGCTCTCCTTCAATGAACAGGAGATGACACATGGCCACCCCTCCAAAGTGTCCCTTTGTAACTGTATAAGTTCATTAAACGTTTTACTTTAAGTACAGTTCAGGGTAGTTCCCTTTTGGAGTTCATGTTTCGAACATTATGATGTTGACCTGTTCTACGCCGCAATCAAAGGAAAGCAAGCCGGAGGAAAGCAAGCCGGAAGCAGTACGGTTTAATTGCCAATTTACCAGTTCCAAATGTTCTCCTTGGCTGACTCCACTGGCCTATTTTTTGGCTTGTCGCGTAGTGATTCCACGTCATTTTGGTCGCATTAACATTAGCGGGCAGGAACATCTTCCCTTGACTGGTCCAGTGATTTTGGCGCCGACTCATCGGTCTCGATGGGATTCGTTGATGATCCCCTATGCGACGGGCCGACGGGTAACGGGACGAGACTTGCGCTATATGGTCACTGCTGATGAAATGAGAGGCCTGCAAGGATGGCTGATTCGTCGGCTGGGCGGATTTCCTGTGAATGTTCGTCGACCAGCGATTTCGAGCTTGCGCCATGGGGTGGAATTATTACAGCAAGGCGAAATGATGGTGATCTATCCAGAGGGCAATATCTTCCGTGACGGCCGCTTGCGTCCGCTGAAGCCTGGATTGGCGCGCCTCGCGTTGCAAGCAGAATTAAGTCAATCTAATCTGGGGGGCAACATTGTTCCTATTCACCTTTCCTACGACCAGTCTTATCCCACTTGGGGATGTCAGGTCAGTATCAAAATAGGGGCGCCCCTAGCTGTCAAGGCCTATATTTCAGGGGCTGTCAAAGATGACGCCCGATGGCTGACCAATGATCTTAAAGCGGCATTGTTACAGCTATCTAACTCGCCTGGGGCTAAAGAATTGGCGATCGCCGCGCCCCGGTAATCTACACCGCTGCTGAAAAAGATTTTTCTGAACGCCTTACCCCTTTCACGGGCTGTTAGCCTCCCGTCATCTTGGACGCTATAGTTTCGCATATCCCACAATTTCTTTTCCCAAAGAGATTGTGGGAATGTTTTTATGTCTTTTCGCCAGATCGAACTATTGTTTAGACGCCGACCCTTTGGTTGATTTCCCAGAAGGTGGAGTTGACTTGATGGCGGGGCAATCCTCTTGACTTGATGGCAGGTTTGGATAAGCAGTGCGCCAATGTAAGGAAGGAGCATGGGGCCGTTAGTCTTTAGACACTTGTCTTATAGTGTGCTCCAATTCCTTTCCTCTACTCGCGATAATGCCCGTTAGTCAATATGCGCGATCGCGCAGTTTATAGCATTTCTCTTCTAGCGCCAGTGGGGTCAGTTCGGCGCTCACTTATCAAGATGACGAAAAAATTGCGCATAGACGCCGTAACTCATCGTTCTTCGACCCAACCTATGAAACTAAAGATCTGGCTCCAAAATATTAGCCGCCGTTACCTTCAGGCTGGATAGCTCCGCCAATTGAGAAATCATCCGGTCTTTCCCCTTAAAAGTTGCTTGCCCTGTGTATATCCGCTTGCTCTGATCGGGATCCCAGTTCAACTCAATCAAAGATCGCTGTGGGTCGATAATCCAATACTCAGAGACCCTCCGGATCGCGTACTGCTGTGGCTTGTCACTGTAGTCCCTGGTGAAATTCGGGTCCATAGGCCCAGAGTAAGGGCTCACAACTTCTGCAATCAGTAAAGGCGGCGGCATAGTTGCCGAGATCGCCATCTTTCCGGAAGCGCTCATCAACCCCAGATGTTCCGGCGCTAACACCACCAAATCAGGATCCCGGTTCAACGGCATCCCTGGCAGCGGGGCCACTTCCACATAGATTTCCTGGATCTTCACCAGACGGCGAGAGAAAAATGGAATCAATCTTTCTCTCAGACAATCAGTGATATACGAATTGACCTCCGACTCCGGGACCACGATCCTCAGCTCTCCCTCTGTCAACTCATACAAAGCCTCACTGCCGTCGCTATATTCCAGCAGCTCTTGAAACGACTTTGGATGGGAGAAGATTGTCATGGTCTGATTGTCGCATTGTCGTTTGAATGCGATACCGCCAGAATTAGACTGCAGCGATGACTTGCGAAATTTAGTGAAGAAAAGTGACTTCTGTATAGATAGCACTCAGCCCAGTATCACAGAAACCAGTTTGTTGGGGGCTCAAAACAAGATTGGTTTAATTCTCCTCAAAACATCTTGCAATAAAAGCTCTGGACATTCCCGGATGAATTCGGCTCGCCGCGCCCTGTAATCTAGCGATCGCATCTGGTCCGCCATGATGACTCCCTTCACCGATTCACCCTCAGGAATAGGAACATAAAATGGGTTTTTACGTTTGGTATTACTTACCGGGCAAACATAGGCAAATCCCATTTTTCGGTTAAATCCATCATGGCTCAACACCAGCGCAGGTCGCTTCCCCTGTTGTTCATGACCTGATTGCGGATCGAACTGAAGCCATATGAAATGACCTCGTTTGGGGACGTACATTACCAGACTTCTCTCCCCACAGCCTCACCCCAATCAATCTCAGAATCTGGGGATTCTGTCACTTGATCTAAAAGCTCCTCTAATGTCAATTCCGGCAAAGCTTGGATCGGATTTAAGACCACCTTTCCATCCACCACGGAAAACTCAATCGCATCATTCGCCTTCAAATCTAGGGCCTGAACGATATGCTTTGGCAGGCGTATTGCTAAAGAATTCCCCCATTGGCCAATTTGAGACCTCATAGAATTAGCCTCAACTTTTGAAACAATCTAATGATATACATTGTATATTATGGCGATCTTACAGACCCATGATGTGCGCCATAGCTTGAGCAATAGGTTATGGGTTACAGGTTGTAGGCCAGTAGTGGTGCGACACAGCTAAAATGGCGCGATAGATTTTTGAGATGAAAGCACGCAAAAATCTGGATCTGCTGATTTCTTAATGCCTCACTTTAGCTGTGCCAGACCACTACGGAACTTAATACAGACTTCCCCATGACCTGGCGTAACGTTCTAGATATCCACATCTTGTACAACGATAGACAGAAACTGCCAGCAGCTTTTCTCGGTCAATCTTGGTTCCTCCCAAAAAATTTCTCTGGGGTTTGCCAGGATGCCAAACTTCTCTTAAGATGCTAGCCCGTTCAACATCGGGACAGAAGCCTTCTTCCATGTCCTGGCAACATTTTGGACACACGGGATTCAAATTGGAATTCATCGCAAGCTTTATCTGTTTGAATTCGAGACTTTCTACTGCTTGCTGAAGCCAATCTAAACCATCGTCAGATAGTTGCATCAAGGAGCCATTTCTGCAGAGCTCGACGATTTCTCCAAGCGTCAGAGATTCCTTTGATTGAAGTGTTTGAACTATGAGAGTTTGATCGCTTTCAGTTAACGCTTCAAAGCAACTGATGAATTCATCGAATGTCATAGCAGTTTTATTCTGTTCGACCGTAAGGTCAAAGCATTTGTAGCAGAATTATCAGAAGTGTCTGAAGACTAACAGCCAAATGCTTCGACCCTACCTAGCAATCCTTGTCGTCAGGCATCAATCGCCGTCGCGCAGTTTTTCCAGGACGCTTTGATCCTCCATGGTGGAGGCGTCTCCCACCAGTTCCTCACCGCTAGCTAGATTACGCAGGAAGCGACGGATGATTTTGCCGGAACGGGTTTTGGGCAGCGCGTCGGCGAAGCGGATTTCACCCGGGCGAGCGATCGCGCCAATTTCCTTCACCACATGCTGCTTTAGCTCAGCCTTCAGGTCATCGCTAGGACTATAGCTGCCTTCAAGGGTGACGAAAGCGAAAACGTCTTCCCCCTTCACCTCATCCTTGCGGCCCACCACAGCCGCTTCCGCCACAGCCGGGTGCGACACCAGGGCTGACTCCACCTCCATTGTGCCGAGGCGATGGCCAGACACATTGAGCACGTCGTCAATTCGGCCCATGACCCAGAAGTAGCCGTCCTCATCCCGACGGGCGCCGTCGCCCGCAAAGTACAAATATTTGCCATCCTTCGGTGGGATGTGCTCCCAATAGGTGCGGCGGAAGCGATCGTCATCGCCGTAGACGGTGCGCATCATGCTGGGCCAGGGATGTTTAATCACCAGATAGCCGCCCTCGTTATCTCCGACAGAATTTCCCTCCAAATCAACCACATCCGCCAAAATGCCCGGGAAAGGGCGGGTGGCGGAGCCGGGTTTGGTGGGGATAGCGCCGGGGAGGGGGGTAAGCATGAAGCCGCCCGTTTCCGTCTGCCACCAGGTGTCTACAATTGGACAGCGTTCGCCGCCAATCACCTCGTGATACCACATCCAGGCTTCTGGATTAATCGGCTCGCCGACGGTGCCCAAAATCCGGAGGGAAGATAAATCCCGCGCTTTGGGCAACGCATCGCCCATTTTGATAAAGGCCCGAATTGCTGTGGGGGCCGTATAAAAAATGTTAACCCCGTACTTTTCCACCACATCCCAAAAACAACCAGGATTGGAGGCGCGGGGAGCGCCTTCGTACATTAAGCTGGTGGCTCCATTGGACAACGGCCCGTAGACAATGTAGCTGTGGCCGGTGATCCAGCCGACATCCGCGGTACACCAGTAAACATCGGTATCCTGGATATCAAAGGCCCATTTCAGGGTCATATGGGTGTAGAGATTGTATCCCCCTGTCGTGTGGACCACTCCCTTGGGTTTACCCGTTGTCCCGGAGGTATACAAAATAAACAGCATATCTTCGCTGTCCATCGGTTCCGCTGGGCAGTCTGGAGAGGCCCCCGTCTGGAGTTCATGCCACCAATGGTCTCGTCCGGATTCCATATGGATTGATTGCCGGGTCCGCTGCACCACCAACACATTTTCCACACTGGGTGCGCCCTTATTGGCTAACGCCCGATCGACGGCATCTTTGAGGGGAACGGCCTTATCTTTACGAAATCCCCCGTCTGCTGTGATTACCAGTTTGGCTTGGGCGTCCACTAGTCGGTCCCGTAACGCCTCGGCGCTGAACCCGCCAAATACAACTGTATGGGGCGCGCCAATCCGAGCACAGGCCAGCATCGCGATCGCCGCTTCTGGAATCATCGGCATGTAAATCCCGACGCGATCGCCCTTCTTCACCCCCAGATCTTTCAACACATTGGCCATCTGGCAGACTTCGCGGTGAAGTTGAGCATAGGTGAGGGTGCGGGAGTCCCCCGGCTCCCCTTCCCAAATCAACGCGGCTTTATTGCGCCGCCAGGTGGTGAGGTGACGGTCCAAGCAATTGTAAGAAAGGTTAATCTTGCCCCCGACAAACCATTTTGCAAAGGGAGGGTGCCAATCTAACACCGTATCCCACGGCTTAAACCAATGCAGCTCCTTTTCCGCTAAATCCGCCCAAAATGCTGCAGGATCTGCAGCAGCCTGTTCGTATAGTTTCTGATACTCCGCCATACTTTTAATCCGAGCCGATTTGGCAAATTCAGCCGGTGGATCAAAAAGTCGTTTTTCTTGAAGAATAGATTCAATGGTGGATTGTGACATGGCAGTCCATTAAAGTCCTCGTTTCCAAAACGATACTTTTTTTGTCGCGAGGATGGTCAGGAAGTATTGTTTCCTTAATCTTTAAGGTCTATCAAAAAGACGAGTAATTTATAGCCGGGAAATTTAGCGCAATCCTATATGCTTAGAATTGCATATCTTGCAATTTTTCTTGTTCCGATCTATGTCCTTAGCACATGCTATTTTATCCGCTCTGATGGATTGCCCCCGTAGTGGCTACGATCTGGCTAAATACTTTGACAGCTCCGTCAGCTTTTTCTGGGACGCAACCCATCAGCAGATCTACCGCGAACTTTCCAAGCTAGAGGCAGAAGGTTATTTGACGGCGGAAAAAATTGACCAAGAGGGTCGGCCTAATAAAAAGCTGTTCCATATTACTGAAACGGGCACAGCCTTTTTGCAAGACTGGATAGCGCAACCTTCAGAGCTCAGTCCCGTCAAAGACGATCTTCTGGTGAAGCTGTTTGCTGGAAAGAGTGTGCCGAAGGAAATTATCCTTAAGGAACTTGCCCATCATCGCCAGCAACATTGCAAACGACTTGAAGAATATCGGGCCATCGCCCAAGACCTTTTTCAGAGTACAGGCGCCTTGCCGATTGAAAATCAATTCCAGTACCTGACGTTGCACCATGGCATTCGCTCTGAGACTGGCTGGCTGGCATGGTGTGATGAGGCGATCTTATTTTTGCAGGGCGAGGGTGGGCTTAAAAGACAGCAGACAGAAAGCAGAAGTCAGAACCCAGAAAGTCAGTCTATGGAGTAGGGCGAAAATCGCCCCCCTGCCTCGATTCGGTCTCTGATTTCGTTTTGGGCAAGATCAGCATGGCGTCTCCAAACGAATAAAAGCGATATTGATGGGCGATCGCAATGTCATATAAATCCATCAGGCGCTGACGGCCGACTAAGGCGCTGACCAGCATGAGTAAGCTAGACCCGGGTAAGTGGAAGTTGGTGATTAATCCATCAATCACTCGCCATCGATAGCCAGGGTAAATAAATAAGTCTGTTTTGCCCCGATACGGCTCCAATGCGCCCTTTTGAGCAGCGCCTTCAAGAGCGCGGGTCACCGTTGTGCCCACTGCAATCACCCGCCCTCCTTGGCGTTGGGTTTGCTGGATTTTATCCACCGTGTCTGGGGAAACATCAATCCACTCTCCATGCATGGTGTGTTGGAGAATATTCTCTGTTTCAACCGGTCGAAAGGTGCCTACCCCCACATGCAGAGTTAGATAGGTTTGCTCAATGCCCTTTGCCGACAGCCGATTAAACAGCGCCGGGGTGAAGTGCAAACCGGCTGTCGGCGCCGCCACAGCGCCCAATTGACTGGCGTATACAGTTTGATATTGGTCGGGCTGGGCTTGGGAGTCTGTGATGTAGGGAGGTAGCGGGACCTGACCCAATTGTTCAATCAAGGTTTCTAGGGACTGGTTGGAAGGGATGGAAAATTCTAGAATGCGTCCCCCCGTTGATGGGTCCGCGGCCAAGACGGTCGCGATTAAAGCCGGGCAATCAGAATGTGGACCAAAATGAATCTGAGCGCCCGGTTTTAATCGTTTACCCGGCTTTACCAGCGCCAACCACTTCAATGGAGTCTGTTCCTCCAATAACAAAATTTCGACAGCCGCCCCCCCCGGTTTACGCCCATAGAGTCGGGCTGGAATGACGCGTGTATTGTTTAGCACTAGTAAGTCTCCTGGCCTCAGTAGATCAGGGAGATCGTGAAAATGTTGGTGCGTCTGACGATTGTCTGAATCAACCACCATTAAACGGGCGCTATCCCTTGGAACGACCGGATTCTGGGCGATGCGTTCAGGCGGCAATGTGTAATCGTAGGCCGCGAGGGATAAATCTGTGCGATCGCCCTCGCTGATACCTTGCGTTTCCTGGGATGACGAGAGGGGAGTAAACCGATGGGTGCTCATCGTGATGCAGTGTTGACAGGATTTGGGGAAAACCCCTCGGGTAGGTCGCGGGCTTTTCCCCTACCCGGGAGAAATTTTCCCCAGGACAATGAAGAATGTAGCATCCAAACTATAAAGAAGATGGAATATATCTATTATCTCGCCAATGCCAGTCTCACCTTGCGGGTGGTAGAGCGTCTTCTGGGTGAACGTCGACTGCCGTTGCTGTTCCTGACTGTTATTCATCAAATCAATGGTTGGGTGGTTAAAGTCAAACTGAGCGAAATTGTTTCGGATGAAGACGTCGAAAACTTTCGCGCTTTCCTAAATGAATTAGGGATTCCCCATGGACCCGGAATTCGGGTTCGGATGGCCTTGTGGGGACTGGAAACAGGGCAATCTCCGGTCGATGTCATGCGTCGCTATCAGGTTGCTGTTGTCTCTCACGGCACGCCAGATCGTCGCGATATTGAGGAATTTAGAGACCAATTCGTGATGGGCCTAGGCTACTGCCCAGAGACGCTTGCTTAATCGGGAATAAGACTGAGATTGAGCGAATTTAAGCAGTTTAGTTCTTGTTAGGTTCGATTAGTTTGGAGTTGAGGATGTTCGCACTGGATTGTAGCCAGTCATCATCCTCAGCTCTTTTTTTTTGAATTTAACTTTTTGAGGATAACGTTAATGAGAATATGGGGCTCCAGCTTAATGGGGGACAATCCAGTAGAGAAGGAAGTCAGAAGTCAGAAGTCAGTCAAGAACTGGATTCTGTCTCCTGTCTCCTGTATTCTTGCCCCTTTAGAATGTCCCAGCTTAAGTTGATGCCCAGAATATGCCCGATTTCGCCGGAAGTTCCTTGATAGAGTACGCAGTTGGCCTTATTCATTCTTCGGATATTGCGCGCCCAGTAAGCTCTGCGTCAAGGATCCCCCAACCACAAGCAGTTCTGTGAGCGCCTCATCTATATGGTCGTCTTTGACGATCAGTTCGTCATTGGATGCTATTGCAGCGAAGACAGCGGCCTTACGGAGCAGCTCGCGGATAAAGGCGGCGCTGACTCCCTCTAGCTTGTGGATAAATTCATCAAGGTGTTTTATATCTAGAGTTAATCCATCCGAATATAGGGCGAACAATCGGCGACGACAATCTTCATCCGGTGGAGGGACTTCAAGCGCCTGATCAATTCGTCCCGGACGTGCGGCCAATGCTGGTTCAAGTACATCGGGACGGTTAGTTGTGAGGATAAATAGAATGTCAGCATCATCCGCCAAGCCATCCATTTGATTCAGCAATTCAAACAGCAGGGCGTTTGCATCAACCACCTGCTGGTCACGTTGTGCGCCAATCAAATCAACATCTTCGAGAATTATCGTAGCGGGTTCAAGGATGCGAGCCATGGTGCACGCTGTTTCGATCGCCCTCATACCCGCGCCCGTTAGAAGAAATACGGTGCGTCCTGGCATGCAAGACGCAAGATACATCGCTGAGAAGGTTTTACCAGTACCGGGATAACAAAAGGATTTCAATATACCGTATTCGCCATAATAATCGCCCCTGTCCTAATAAGCACCCCTCCCCATATTTTTCAGTTTATAGAGCTGATTTTCCTGACCATGC
>JASJDH010000112.1 GCA_030065175.1 Leptolyngbyaceae cyanobacterium MO_188.B28
ATTCCGAGATGGTCGATGTCCTGAACATCAATTTCAATAGGTTGCTTCTGGTTCAATGGATGAAATTGAAAAACTTTCCATAAATATCTCACCCTTCAGTCAACCTGCCGAATATAGGTCCTAATAAAAGTTTGCAGGGTGTTTAAGGCAATATTGAAATCGCTAATGACAGTTCTTGGATGGCTAAATCCATTGCATTGAATAATTTCTTTGGGGCTATCCGTAAGGAAAGCTTTTGTGGCGCTTCCTACCTCCAGGATCTTAAATGAGCCTGCCTTTCCGCTTGGTTGCAGAATAACTTGTGGAATATCTGCGTATTCAACCGCCTTACCTTGTTTCGTCACACCACGAACTGAAAGCCAGTTTGGCCGAATCCGAACATAAATAATCAATCTTTCTAACCAGCTAAACATCTGAGGAAGGGGGTGCTTGGATGGACTGGAGGTTGATACAGTCTCATTTCCCTCTATTTTTGGTTAGTCTTACAAATCTTAAGGTCAACTCAACTCAAGAAGAAGCAGCCAGTCGTGGAAACTTTTCAGAAGTGCTCTTAACGTCCATTTGCTGGAGAAGTTCTGGAGAAGTAAAGGTTCTATTGAAAATTTTATATGGCCAAGAAAAAATAGAAATGTTGGGGGCGATCGCGCTTATCCCCTTCACATCTGAGATAGCCCCAGATAACAGCTGGGTTTACTGAGAGAGCTCGAAACATTTTGCGCAGCAATGGCGGCGCGCCACGAACCGAGCCAAATAATACGCCAAAATCCCTTGGCTGCCTGAGAATGGAGGCCGACCACATTTGTAAACTCATGTTAAGATTAATTAATCTAATATTTATTTAATTGTTGATGTTGATTGATTAACGACTCGTTGCGATCGCTGTCCAGGATTTGGGCCCATGCGGGCGGCTGATCAGGAACGCGTTAATCGACGCTTACACCTTCAGGGAGAGGCATGCCTTATACATCTGACTCGTCAATCCAAACTGGAGAGGTATCCATGACTCAGAAGAGAGATGAGAAAAATGAAATTTCTCAGCCAGACACCCAGGCCGCATCTCTACCTGAATCTAATGGCGTGGTTTCTCCCAAAGCGCTGCTCTCCCCCCGTCGGCTGATGCTGACTTTGACTGGCGCCTTGTTCGTAGCAATTGGGGCAGTGGGTTTCCGCGGGTTGGGCAATTCATCCTCCGTCGCTACAGAGGAGGCCCCTGCAGCCGTAACCTCTCCCGCCCAGAGCGTCACCATTATTGAAGTCCAGCAGCAACCGGTTCAACGGACTTTGGCGGCGACAGGGACCGTAGTCGCCCATGACATGTTGCCGGTGCTTCCCAAGGTTAGCGGTTTACAGATTGAGCAGGTGCTGGTGGATGAAGGGGACGTGGTAACCGCAGGGCAGGTCATTGCCGTGCTGGATAGCGCTGTCCTCAAGGCTCAGCTGCAACAAGCCAAGGCGCAACTGCAGTCCGCTGAAGCCGTCGTACAGCAACGCCAAGCCGCGCTAGCTCAAGCCCAGGCAAACTTTGCAGAAGCTGAAACCAATTTGGCCCGGTTTCAAGAACTGGCTAATCAAGGGGCTGTAAGTCAGCAGGTTTTTGATAGTCGTGAGACCACTGTGAAAACAGAGCTGGAATCTGTTCGGGTGGCGAAAGCGAATATCGTCGGGGCCGAAGCCGAGGTCCAAAGCCAGCAGGCCCGCATACAACAGCTCGAAACCGAACTCCAGCAAACCTCGGTTAAAGCGCCAGACAGTGGATTAGTGGCGGAGCGCTTCGCCCGGGTCGGCAATGTAACCTCTAGTATTGACGCCCTATTTTCGGTGATTCGCGATCGCCGCCTGGAGTTGGAAGTGTATCTTCCCGAAACCCAACTGCCCCAAGTTGCCATTGGCGCATCTGTGCAAATCACTTCTGATAGCGACCCTAAGCTGAAGTTTCAAGGCCGAGTCCGAGAAATTGATCCCTTGATCGATCCCAACACTCGTCAGGCGCGCCTAGAAATTGATCTGCCCACCTCTAATAAACTCCGCCCCGGCATGTTTCTCCGAGCCAACTTGATTCTTTCAGAGGCCCCAGGAATTGCCGCGCCTGCCCAAGCAATTCTGCCTCAACCAGATGGCGGCAGTTTGGTTTATCGCTTGGTTGAAGGCGAACTCGTCGTCGCTCAATCGGTTGAAGTAGGCCAGATGCTTAATGGGACCGACGCCGAAACTTCCCAAGTGGAAATTTTGCAAGGACTGCGGGCAGGCGATCAAATTGTGGTGGCTGGAGCAGGGTACTTAAAAGATGGCGATCGGGTCAACGTGACCAACTTACCCCCAGATAACTGATGGGTTGCATTTCGCAAGAGCCACTGCTCAATAATGCCTAATCTACCCATCCACCCATCCACCCACGGTCTTCTAACGAGACATTTTCTTGCGCTAATCCCTAAATCCCTCGATATGAATCTTTCCTCCTGGTCTATTCGCAAGCCTGTGCCGACAATCGTCGGCTTCTTGGTTCTGGTGCTGTCAGGATTGCTGTCCTTCACTCAGCTCGGCATTGACGATACGCCTAACATCGATATCCCTGCCGTGATGGTGACGGTGACCCAGCCTGGGGCGGGTCCAACAGAGCTGGAAACCCAGGTCACTAAGAAGGTCGAAGACGCCGTGGCCGCATTAGACAACGTGGAGGACGTGAATTCCACCGTTAAGGATAGTGTTTCGACAACCACCGTCTCATTCCTGTTAGGGTCGGATACGGATCGCGCCACCAATGATGTTCGCAACGCCATCTCCCAAATTCGCCAGGACTTGCCCTTAGATGTAAATGATCCGGTAATCCAGCGGCTGAATTTTTCCGGCGGGTCGATTATGACCTATGCCGTGGTTTCGGAGCAGCGATCGGTGGAAGAACTCAGCAACCTGGTGGATCGGGTAATTAGCCGAGAATTGCTGATGGTCGAAGGGGTCGCCCGGATCGATCGGGTTGGCGGATTGGATCGGGAAATTCGAGTCAACCTGAATCCAGATCGCTTACTGGCTCTAGGCATTACGGCGACTGAGGTCAATGATCAGATTCGCGCCTTGAATGCTGACTTACCAGCGGGGCAGTCTGAAGTGGCGGGCAGCGATCGCAACATCCGAGCCCTAGGAAGCGCCTCAACCGTCCAGGGTCTGGCCAGTTATCGGATTGTCTTGCCAAACGGAGAAGATGTTCTTCTTTCCAGTTTAGGAACAGTGGAGGACAGCTTCGCGGAACTTAAACAGATTGCGCGCTTTACGGTCAATGACAGTCCAGAGGAAAGTTTAGCTGAGGAAAGTTCGCCTGAAAATCGGGGCAATGAAGTCGTCGCCTTTTCAATTTTTCGCAGCACCGGCGCTAGCCTGGTCTCCGTGGAAGAAGCGGTGCAGGCGGCCATCCCGCAACTCCAGGAAACGCTCCCCAGCGATGTCCAACTGCAGCTTATCTTCTCTCGGGGCTTCGACACCCGTGAATCCTATCAGGCCACCATTGACGCTCTGATTCTAGGATCGATTCTGACGGTGATCGTGGTGGGGTTCTTCCTCCGGGATTGGCGACCAACTTTGATAACGGCGGTGGCCTTGCCCCTCTCCATCATTCCCACCTTCACAATGATGAATGTGCTGGGGTACACCCTGAATGGCATGACTCTGCTGGCGCTGGCGCTGGCCATGGGGAACCTGGTGGATGACGCCATCTGCATGATCGAGAATATTGACCAGCATTTGCGCATGGGGAAACCCCCTTTCCAGGCGTCTCTGGATGCTGCTAAGGAAATTGGGCTGGCGGTGATTGCCACTACGGCGACCATCGTTGGCATCTTTGTCCCCGTCGCCTTTATGGGGGGCGTGCCCGGACAGTTTTTCCAACCGTTTGGCTTTACGGTGGCGATCGCTACGATGTTCTCCACCTTAGTGGCGGTGACCATGACCCCAATGCTCGCCGCCGCGTTGCTCAAGCCCAAATCGCGTCCGGTAATTTCCTCCATTAGCTCCAGACCTGTAGACCCCACTCCAAAGCGACGGATTCAGCCCTATCGCCGATTGTTGACCTGGGCGCTGCGCCATCGGCTGCTGACGTTAGCGATCGCGGCCATTCTGTTCATCGGCAGCTTACAACTGGTTCCCCTTATCCCCAAAGGTCTGTTCGCCGGCAGCGATCGCGGCATCAGCACCATGAAAGTGGAATTACCCCCGGGCGCCACCCTGCAACAAACAGATCGCACGGTGCAACAGGTTGCCGATACGCTTCTGCAAGATCCAAATGTGGTCTCTATCTTCTCTCGAGTCGGGGATGGATCCAGCGAAATCAACACCGCCCAATTAGTGATTAACCTGAAACCGCGTGAGCAGCGGGACGTCAGCCGCCTGGAGTTTGAAGCCCAATCCCGGGGGGCGATGCAGACAATACCCGGAGCGCGAATCAGTTTTGAGAGCCAGGGCCCAGGCGGGTCTGGCAAAGATCTCTCCCTCATCCTTCAGAGTGAAAATCCCCAGGCTTTGAGCCAAACCGTGAACGATTTGGAGCAACAAATGCGACAAATTCCCGGTTTGGTTGAAGTCGGTTCCAGCGCCAGCCTGGTTAAGCCCGAAATTCTTATACATCCGGACCCAGCTCGAGCTGCTGACTTAGGCGTCTCCGTGCAATCCATCGCCCGGACCCTCTACCTTGCCGCCATTGGAGATACCGAGTCTAATCTGGCCAAATTTGACCTGCCGGATCGTCAGATTCCCATTCGAGTTCAGATCGACCCTGACCGCCGCAATAATTTGGACACCCTCAAAAACCTCCAGATTCCCAGCCGAAATGGCTCTCTGGTTCCGTTGAAAGCGGTGGCGGACATTCGTTTTGGCAGTGGTCCGGCTCAATTGAGTCGCTTCAATCGCTCTCGCCAAATCACAGTCGGCGCCAACCTCCAGGGGGTTTCCTTGGGCGACGCCTATGCTCAAGTTCAAGCATTGCCGGTGATGCAAAACATGCCGCCGGATGTGCGGCAACAGCCGGATGGCGACACTGAAATCATGCGAGACGTATTTGCTCGCTTTTTAGCGGCGTTGGGAACGGGCATTCTTTGTATCTACGCAGTTCTGGTCCTGCTTTACAACAGTTTCCTGATTCCCTGGACCATTTTGACGGCGTTGCCCCTATCCATTGGCGGCGCATTGCTGGCCTTGATGATTACCCAAAAGGAGTTGGGGCTATTTGCGCTAATCGGCATTGTGTTGTTGATGGGATTGGTAACCAAAAACGCCATCCTGCTGGTAGACAGCGCCATGGCCAATCAACGGGAGGGACTCTCCCAGTTTCGAGCGGTGGTGGAATCTGGCGTTACCCGGTTACGTCCTATTTTGATGACGACGTTTTCCACCATTGCTGGTATGATGCCGATTGCGCTGGAGTTAGGCGCTGATGCTCAAACACGCAGTCCCATGGCGATCGCGGTTATCGGCGGATTCACCACGTCCACTTTGTTAACCTTGGTGGTGGTGCCGGTTATTTTCACTTATATCGACACGTTCCAGTTTCGTCTGCTGCGCCCCTTCCGCAAAAGGTTTCAAGGGGTTCCTGCGATGGCGAATGGCTCTAGATCTGCGATGGAAAATCGCGCCGCTGATCTACCGGTTCAACGATAGTCGTAGTTCAACGATAGTCGACTGATGAGCGCGGGCGAGCCCTTTGCCCATCAGGCAATGGGCCTTGTTAAATCAGATGGGCTAGCCCTGCCTTACCCATCCTAATTTTCTAGCGACACTAAGTTCTCTAATCAGAACGGGTGCTTGCCCGTAATTCTTGAATCACTGCAAAACGAATATCTTCACCTTCGGCCAGGAGAGATAAGCCGTCTGCTTCCAGGGTTAGGTAGTCTAATCCCGTTTCAAGGCCCTTGATGAGAAAATCATTAATGGCGACTCGATAGGTTCGGTTAAGGTCAATAGCTTGCTCCTTGACCAGCCATTGCTGCGCAGTCTCATCCCACGCAACATTCGCCGTTTGCAGGTAGCCGCCCGTACCTTGATTCTTCTTTCCTTGATCTAAGACGCGTGCAAGTAAATCACCCTGCATTTCAACCGTCAGTACATTGCCCCCAAAGGGCAATATTCTAATCACATCGTACTGAGTGATGCGTCCAGGGGGAATCACATCGTCAATTCGAATTGAGCCACTGTTAAAGATCGACAAATCGGCGGCTGTCCCTGTTTCCCGTTCTGAAGTATTTAGCATTGCTGTGGCAATCAGATCAGTCAGACTGGTGGGGTGATTCCGAACACTGGCTTCCAGTCCATCCAGCATGTCAGGAAAGACGGCGACTAGTTCATTGGGTTCAAAGCCACTGGACCGAAACCCCTCAAACCCAATCGCTTGCCAAGTGTCTACAGTCTTGGCCGTGGCTGGATCATCGGCTAAGGCGGCGGTAATTGGTTGCAAGTTTGAGACGATTTCAAAGCACCGAGTCTCGGTATCGTAAAGTAGATCCACTACATATACAGTGCGTGCATTGGCGTCGGCCTTCAAAATTGGAGTAGGGTGCTCGATGCACCCCGCTGCCTGGTCAGAAACCTGATCAAAGCGCCACTGCTGGATATTTTCATGTTCGTGACCGCCCAGGATTAAGTCAATTTCAGGGATGTCCGCCGCCGCCTGCTTATCTTGTTCCAAACTCAGGTGAGTCAACGCAACGATAATATCTACGTCATCCTTAATCTCATCCACCTGTTGCTGTAAGGCGGCAATAGGCTCCTGGTATTGCACATAGTCTTGCTGATTACTACTGAGGGTGGTCCCCACCAGCCCAATTTTTACTTGGCCGCCCTCTTCTCCAGACACCGTCAGGATAGTTGAGGGCAAGACATTGGGAAAAGGCTCCCCATTCGCTTGCATCACATTGCTAGAGATCCATTGGAACGATGACTCAGCTAACCGCGCCAGCAATTGCTCAGCCTTGATGTCAAATTCATGATTGCCAAAGGTAACGTAATCTAACCCTAGGGTATTCAACGTCGCTACCATTTGGGCCCCAGCCAATCTTTCTCCATTGACCCGCGCGGTGCCTAAGGCAGAGGGGCTGAGGAAATCACCGCTCAGGACTGTGTAGGTATTGGGGTTTTCTTCTATTAGCATCTGACGTAGGGTCGCCACCCGAGCTAAACCGCCCCACTGTCCCCCTTCTACCGGTGTGATTTCGTACACATCGTTAAGCTGTAAAAAGGTGACTCGAATGACCTCAGCCCAAGCAGCCGACGCTGAACTCATAATTGAGAGAAAAATTGCGATGCCCCAAGATTGATAGCGATTCATCATGAGAATTGCGTAAATATTGAAGAGACCCATGCCTAAGTATAGGCGGCAATTCTCTACATGACGCTTGTCGTTTGCTAGGCGTTGGAGCGCTTGAGATAATATCGAACCGCCAATGGTTATGGTTGCTCAACCTTAGCGTTGCGATCGCTTACGGTCTATCACGTTTAAGTAAAAAATTACACTTGGGATAAAACATGAGTCAAGAGCCAGAATCCGTCTGCTTACTGAATTCTGACTCCTGAATTCTGTTTTCCTCTACCGAATCTTCCTGTCTTAAATTAGGCGTAGGACTGACGTTTGCTTCGGATTCTTTTTCGGGAGTTTCATAGAGTTGTGATAGACGATCTTGCATATCTTGTAGCCAGGTTGAATTTTCACTGCGGATTGTTTCCTCACACCCTTTAACAAGTTTGGTGAAGTTGTCTGATTCTGATTTTTCTCGCTCGGCAACTGGGAGAGAGTACCACCAAGCTCGAATATCGTAGAGGGCGTCTGCAGCTTGGTTATAGCCAACAAGACTGGCTTCAAGTTGTTTAAATTCGAGGTAGTTGGTTAGTGCTGCTGTCAAAGCTGCGGTGACCGCAACCCAGCTTTTATAGTCACTTGTGGCGGCTAGATATGTCCCCAAACCACCAAAGAAATAAACACTGGCCTGAACTATTTGAAGCCGCTTTGCTAAGCCCTTTGACTTCTTTCGATACCAGTCAAACTGAGTCTCAAGCCGCAAGGCAAGATATTCTTCAGGGGTAAGGTCAGAATAATATTTATGATATATCTTATTATCTGTTTCTTGTTGGGGAGTGCTATTGGATAGGTCGCCTGATGATTGTTCTTCGGGGAATTTAGGGAGAATTCCTTTCTTGATTTCTTCTTCGTAAGGAGCAAGAGCAGATTGATGGACTGAGCTTCCTTTCATTCCCCCACTAATCTGTTTAATGCGTTTAGCCAACCTATCATCTCGCTTTTCGTGATAGGGGTTGACGTGGGTGCGGTAATAGTAAATTTCCATTTTTAGGGATTCTGCACTGCCTCGGAGCAGAATCCAATTTTGTCCTCGGTCAAACCGGACGGAATAGGCCAGCAGCGCTGTAATGGTAATGGGTAAGATCAGCAGTGCAGTGTTAATTACTGTGTCCCAGGGAGATTGCCCTTTGGGATTTTCGAGTACGGATAAAATGACGACGGCGACGCTCAAAATGCTCAAAAAGATTCTGAGGAAAAAGAAGCGCTTCTGATAACGCGAAGCATTCTTACTATACGCCTGCTGGCGTTGCCAAGCAGACGCCAGTAATTTGAGATTGGTAGGTTCTTTAACTGTAGGCGATGGGGAGGGTTTATCAGTGGGAGGCATAGCGCTTGAAGGGTCAGATTTCGCACCTCAACCCAGCCTACAGCGATTTGCGATCACACTGGGAAATGTTTAATTCACCCTCCGCTTGTTCGCCAATCTGGACATTGGATAGCTGCTCACCACTGACACTGATGTTTTGAGAAGCTGTTGGGCCTGTTGGCATTAGCACTGACTCGGTACAGACTTTGCTGTTAAGCATAGGCCTTTGAGTAGTATCGGAACAGAAACGTACGCTAAAGGCTGCTTACCATAGAAGGTTTGAGCAAAAAATCAAGGGTTTCAGAGCTTTAGCATGTAAGAAGGCGGCTGGCTCCGACAAAATCAGGGCGTTAGCGTACGTTTCTGTTCCACTGCTATTGAAACCCCAGGACTGAAAATTGGACTAAAAAACGCGATCTCACCCTGGAAAATTCCCTGAAAATAAAGCGATCGCACCCTGAGAAATTGGACAATAAACCGAGATCGCATACGAAAATTGGACTAAATCAAAACGAGATCGCAGGATTCAAAACCCTGGATATACAAAGATCACAAGATTCCACACACAGATTGAGTATTTGCGCTGGGGGAGCAAATACTCAGAAGAGGATTAGAAAAAACCTGCCGATAATAGGCTGAACCTCAATGAAATCAACTTCTTGCTATTTTTCATAGCAAATCACCAATTGTCACCAAAATGACAGCCAAAAAAATAGAAAAAGATTAGATTAGATTGCATAACGAAGAAGCCAACAATCGTTCACGTTAGGCAGGGTTTGGGGTCCGCCTTTTTCGTGTGATCTCCTAATTCGATGAGAGCGAAAAAACTATCTAACCAAAGTCATAAAGTCGTTGAGCCGTGAGTCCCACCTTTTTCTCCTTAAAACCCTCGGGACGTTCTTCGTCGTTCATCCCAGATCAACCCTGGATCAGTACGCGATCCCCCCCTCATGATAGATTTCCTGGATTTCCTGTGCTAGCTTACCCCAACCAATCACCTTAATGTTGAGATCGCAGTGTCCTCCCCAATCCAACCTTCCGGATAATTCCTGCTTTTGCCGGTATTTTTTCTGAAAAAACATCCATGCTGAAAGTTATTTTCATCGCCCTAATAACCACTATCACGATCCTAGGGATCTATTTCGCTGGTCGGCTACAGTCTCAAATCCCCCCAGAACTAGCAGTGCTGTTCGCGCTCGTATTGGCCATGCTGCTTATAGTCGGAGCATGGGTCTTGGCCTCAAACTTTTGAAGTTAAGCAAACAATCCGTTGCAAATCTCCTCTGATTTGGAAAAGGTATTGGTATTGGCCTTTGAGTAGTATCGGAACAGAAACGTACGCTAAGGTTGAAACCATTGTTATGAAAGGTCTCCAGAGACCAGTTTTGAGACCTGTTAATTTTGCTTTAGGCTGCTTACCATAGAAGGTTTGAGCGAGAAATCAAGGGTTTCAGAGCTTGAGCATGTAAGAAGGCGGCTGGCTCCGACAAAATCAGGGCGTTAGCGTACGTTTCTGTTCCACTGCTATTGAAACCCCCATTACAGGCATAGCATTTGCACCAATTTTCTTTAACCCCCTTGACAGAAAACCAAACGTTCAGTACAGTTAAATTATACAGAACATTCGGTACAAACAATAGAATCTTTAAAGCTTGTCTGCCCCAAGATTCTCCATCCGAGAATAATTAAAGGCTAAATCCCATAGCCCCTAGATATTGACTCCTCTCTTTATGTACCGAACGTTCAGTAAAATAGCTCCAACGAGATTATTTACCCTCAGATATCGACATAACGGAGTAATAAGTGCCTAAGCAGAATAAATTACACATTCACCCCTTGCCAAGTAAAGCTTAGAGACCGTTTTGATGGGTAAATAATTTTGCACGACTACTTACGACCATGGCTAACCCAATCACCCCCCTACACAAAACCATTGAAATTGATGGGCTAAATATCTTCTACCGAGAAGCCGGATCCAAAGATGCGCCAACCATCCTATTGCTGCATGGCTTTCCCACCTCCTCCCATATGTTCCGAAACCTAATTCCAGCCCTTGCAGATACTTTCCATCTAGTTGCGCCCGATTACCCCGGTTTTGGCGCTAGCTCCATGCCTTCTGTGGATGAGTTTGAGTACAGTTTTGACAAATTGGCGGACGTGATCGAACAATTTGTCAGTCAACTGGGCTTAGAAAAATATTTCCTTTATGTGATGGACTATGGCGCACCGGTTGGATATCGCCTGGCAGCGAAACATCCAGAAAATGTGTTGGGTCTAATCGTGCAAAATGGAAATGCCTATGATGAAGGTCTTCGGGAATTCTGGAATCCCATCAAAGCCTATTGGCAGGACAAAAACCCCGAAAACGCCAAAGTTCTCGCAGATAACCTGTTAACTCTGGAAGCTACTCGATGGCAGTACACCAACGGCGTTCGCAATCCTGAAGCGATCGCGCCGGATAATTGGTTCCACGACCAATACTTACTCGATCGTCCGGGCAACCAAGAAATTCAGCTAGAGCTGTTTTACAGTTACGGCTCCAACCCCCCGCTATATCCCCAGTGGCAAGATTATTTCCGCACGCATCAACCGCCTACTCTATTGGTCTGGGGTAAAGGAGATTATATTTTTCCGGCAGAAGGGGCGACTCCCTACAAACGAGACCTCAACAACCTTGAATTCCATATCCTCGACACTGGTCACTTTGCCCTTGAGGAGGACTTACCGTTCATTGCAAGTCATATTCGAGATTTCGTTTTGAGGAATGTGGCGGCTTAATTTGCACAGTCCCTAAGTGACGAGGAGGATTTGCACAATGAAAAAGCACTGGCGACAATCCTTATTCCGAATTGTTCTGTGGATCAGCGCCGAGATCGTGCTAAACCTCCTCAATCTCGATACCCTCAGTGATTACAGCGAGTTTTTATTCGAGAAACCGTCTCACCTCCTAAGCGGACCGAGAATTGTCCTATCTCAACCACTGCAACTATCATGATTGACCTTTATACCTACACCACCCCCAATGGTCGCAAACCCGCCATTCTACTGGAAGAGTTGGCGTTGCCCTACACCCTCCATAAAATCGACATTGGCAAAGGCGACCAGTTTTCCCCAGAATTTATAGCCATTAATCCGAACAGCAAGATTCCGGCCATCCGCGATCGCAACACCAATCTCACCCTATTTGAATCGGGAGCCATCTTGATTTATTTGGCGGAAAAAACCGGCAAGCTATTACCTATAGAGCCTGCAGAGCGAGCCAGGGTGATGGAATGGCTCATGTTCCAAATGGCTAGTGTCGGCCCCATGTTTGGACAGCTAGGGCATTTCCGCAATGCCGCCCCTGAGACATTGCCCTACGCCATTTCGCGGTACCACAATGAAACCCTTCGGCTCCTAGGCGTCCTCGATCGCCAGTTAGCCTCCAATCCCTACATTGCGGGGGACTATTCCATCGCCGATATCGCCACATATCCTTGGGTGGTCGCCGCCACTACCCCTTACCTGGGCCTCTCGCTAAGCGAATTTCCTAAAGTACAACGCTGGGTTGAGACGATGCAGGCCCGTCCCGCAGTGCAAACCGGCATGGCGATTATGACACCTGCATTTCACAGCAACTACGGAACTGTACAACCCTCTCCCACTGAAGAATTAGCAACAATGCGGCAATGATCCGCTTTAGGGGATCTGATAGATGCATAACATCCCATCCACCCATCCACCCATCCACCCATCCACCCATCCACCCATCCACCCATCCACCCATCCACTGCCTATAACTGGGACTTTCTTTCGACTCAAATCCCTAATCAGTCCCCGTACACTTGTCTATAAATTCCTTCTTCGGAGATTTAATCCATGATTTCGCTTTACGGCCATGAATTATCTGGAAACACCTACAAAGTTCGACTTTTTCTTGAGCTACTAAACCTGGATTATGAATTCAAGCCGGTTGATCTGATGAAAGGGGAACATAAACAGCCTCCTTACCTAACCATCAACCCGTTTGGCCAAGTCCCCGCCCTTGTGGATGGCGATCAGGTATTGCGAGACGCCCAGGCTATTCTGGTCTACCTGGCTCGGCAATACGGCGGCGATACCTGGTTGCCAACTGACGCCATAGCCCTTAGTCAAGTCATACGTTGGCTCTCCACCACCGCCGGAGAAGTACGACAGGGACCTGAAAGCGCGCGTCTTTACCATTTGTTTAAGGTCAAAGCTATCAATATTGAGCGCGCTACCGATAAGGCGCATCTGATTCTGAAGCTGCTGAATGATTATCTGAGCGATCGCGCCTGGCTCGAATTTGAACGTCCCACCATTGCCGATGTCGCCATCTTTCCCTACATCGCGCTAGCCCCAGACGGTGAAGTTTCCCTAGATGACTATCCCAACGTACTGGCCTGGATTGAACGGGTCAAACGCTTACCCGGTTTCATTGGCATGCGCAGCATTGAAGTCCCTGCCTCAGCGGCCTAGGCGACAGGGACCGGGTTCCTTCGGGGACCGGGTTCCTTCAAGGAACCCGGTCCCTAGCCCCCCAATCACTCAAGGAGAGGACGAATTATGCAACATGAAAAAGATAAAGGATGGACCCAAGGTATATCTCCCTTCCATGGAGGGGAACAAGCGATTCAAACGCGTTTGGGGGTTCGGGACAGAATGGAAAACATCGGCCGCCGCTTCATTCGCGAATTCATGCTCGACACCCATCGAAAGTTCTATGAACAGTTGCCGTTTGTCATTTTGGGCAGTGTCGATGCGGAGGGGCGTCCCTGGGCCTCCCTAATCTCGGGACAGCCAGGATTTATCGCCGCCCCTGATGCGGTAACGCTCCAGATCCAAGCACGGCCCCTATCCGGCGATCCCCTTAATCACACTCTACGTCACCATGCTGACATCGGACTGCTGGGCATCGAGCTTGAAACTCGCCGCCGGAACCGGATGAACGGCAGAATTCAAGCAGTTTCAGAAAATGGATTCGCGATCGCGGTCACCCAATCCTTCGGCAACTGCCCCCAATACATCCAGAAACGCCAGCTGAGTTGGCTGTCGGAACAACAAACAACGGGCGCTCAAGAAGCTCAACATTTTTCCCAGCTCACACAACCAATACAGCAGCTGATCGCCAACGCCGACACCCTATTTATCGCCAGCCGCTATACCGAAAACAACAACAGCATAAACCAGGGAGTCGATGTCTCCCACCGAGGCGGCAAGCCTGGCTTTGTCCGAATTGAAGATGAGCGCACCTTCATCTTCCCCAACTTCACGGGCAACAGCTTCTACAACACTCTGGGCAACTTGCTGTTAGATAACCGCGTCGGTATTCTCTTCTTGGACTTTGAAGCGGGGGATCTCATATCCATCACCGGCCAGGCCGACATCATATGGGAAAGCGAAGAACTCAAAGCGTTTGACGGCGCTGAACAACTGGTGCGCATCACTAGCGACAAAATCGTTTACCTGCCAGAAGCTCTTCCCTTTCGCTGGGACTTCCAAGAATATTCCCCATCACTGGCGTTCACGGGTGAGTGGAGCAAAACTAAAATCTAATCTTCCCTCTCCTGAGGAAATTTTGGCTTTGAAGCCTTCTGATGCGCTGAAACAAAATATCGCTAACCTGCTGGAAAAAAATAGAACGGTTGGGTTAACGCCAGAAGAAGAGCATTTGTGGCGGCAGTATGAATATGTCGAACATTTAGTCCGCTTAGCAAAGTCGAAAGCATTGCTAAAGCTCAAAGAATCTTGATGAATGAGTAAAGCGTATATACCTACAGCGCTCAGGCGTTTAGTGAGTGCCCGCGCTAATCATGCTTGCGAATATTGTCTAATTCCTGAAATTTTATATCAAAAACGTTCAGCCTTAATAACAGGTTCCTGACTGAGTTGGACATACTCACCATTTCTAAATTGATAGACCATCAGCGTAGTCGGGTTGATGATATATTCCGTGTCTCCGCTGGTGGCGACAAATCCGTTCTCTAACCCCTCAACCTCGTCAATCACAATGGAATTGGCGGTTCCTTTTTCAATGCCAATATACTGCATTCCTCCAACCCTCCGACAAATATCAACCGTGTAATTTTCGGTTTCAAAGGAGGCAATTTGGTCGCTAGAGTCACAGTTGATATCAGTAAACCCTTCCATCTCAGGCTCCAACGTAGTTTGGCTAGAAGCTGCAGCGCCGCCAGCAGCGGCAATAAAATCCCCTCGAATCCACCCTTCTACATTCGAACCGTCGAATTTAACGTAGTACCAGGCATATCCGTCATCGCCTTCGGCTTTTTTGAGCAGAGTGACTGGGTCATTCGGAAACCCATAGGAAGGCGCACTCGATTGGGTCGTAGGCTGTGACCGCACATTGATTGTTGCGTCAGGATCACGACTAGTAAGTCTGGCTGACTGAGACGCTAAGGGGATAACTTTCTCTTGATCCGGAGCCGTTGAAGCTGTCGCCGGTTGGGTTTCTGCCCCCGATGCATCGGGCCGACTCCCTGATGCAGCAGCATCCGATTGAGTCAGTGAGGAAGACTGTGTCAGGGCTGACGGGGATTGCCCCGGGGTCAAAGTTTCAGAGGGAATAGCAGACTCTATTGGCGTTTCTAATTGCTGTGGCTGGGATTTTCCACAGCCACTGAGTCCTAGCATCAGACCATAAACTACGCTGAGGGCAGAGAGAGACAGCCGAGAATGCATGAACATTTGAGAAATTAGGATGCGACAACAACCATCTAAAGCTCCCTATAGAAAAAGGGGGCCTAACCTTCAAAATATCTCTTCCAAATTGGATGAAGACTTAGAAGACTTAAGAGTATAAACCTTACTATCAGCTAAACAGTGAGCAGAAAACATTATTTTCAACATGATAAATGGGGCTTAGTTTATAGTTTGAGGCGGTAGGCGGGAAAAACCTCCCTGCCTACCGTCTATTAAAACGCCAATGTCTAATGTGATAAATTCAATGCCTAACAGCTTAAAACACTTGTCCTAAAGGATAATCCTATCGCTGAGACGGTTAGGCTGCGTAATCGAATAGGGAGTCCAAATAAATACGAGAAGTACTGCGATCGCTCTGGCCATTCTGAAGTAGAAAAAGGGATAGGGCGGCGCAAAACACTCGGTCTTGGTCCCAGGTCGGGTGAGTTTCTAAATAGCCTTGTAAGGACTCATGGAGTTCCTCAGGAATCTCAGCCAGGATGCTAATGGTAGTTGCGTTCATCGGGAACCTCACACGTTGCGTTGTTTGCAGCTTACAGAAATCGTCAATCTTAAACCCGCAGAAGAGCACCCAGAGATAGCGTCTTTGAGTGGCATGAGCTTGCCCCAAACATGTTGGGAGCCATATGCGCCGGTTCAAATCAGTCCGCTTTCATCAGCAGGTCGCATCATTCTGGGTCAAGGAGAATCGGTTGTCAATGTTGCGCCACATTGCAATTTGCGTTAACAAAAACTCAAGATTTACGAAGGAATAAGGGTTTCACTTCCCACTTCGTTACGTAACTTTACTTTTAAACTGCTTTTCTGAGAATTACACAGTCCTTTCCCAGAAATCCCAAGAAAAGGGGACAGACCCCATACTTCCGTATTCTCCTGTGGAAAACTTCAGCCCGCCTGTGGAAAACATCGACACAGCCTGTGGAAAGCCTGTGGATAGTTTGTGGAAAAACGCCTTCAATTATAAGAAATGTAAAGCTTGGGGAACTTAACCGAAGTCTGTCAACTTTGCCTCTCATAACTGCGATTGGCGGGGATTAAACAGTAAGCCGTCAAACTATTGATATAGGATGATCCCCAACTGTTTTCCGACCAGATTCCTGAACTAACTTCTGGAAACCGAGTCTAAAATGTTGCCCTTAAAATCGAATGACTCTTTAAAGATTTCCATCAAGGGGAGGAATTGGAATCGGAGGTTGAAAGAAAAAAGAACGGGATTATGGATTTTAGATTTTGGTGACTTGCTATTGGTCATTGGTCACAGCAATTCTCAGTTTGAGATATAGCAAGCCATACAGCCGTTCAATCGGATTGGAAGACCGATAGCCCTGTTTGGTTACAGTGGGATTTAAGTACCCCAGAAGAAATAACCTGAACGTTTTCTAGTTTTAGGCGCTAGGCTGAGAACGGTGTAGTGTTGGCAAAATATCAATGCTCAGTAAAGAGATTGAGGAAACGATTCAAAGGAAATATGAACAACTTGCTCCCTACCT
>JASJDH010000113.1 GCA_030065175.1 Leptolyngbyaceae cyanobacterium MO_188.B28
CTGGGGCGGAAGCAGCCTGAGCAGCGGCAGGGGGTGCAGTGGCTACCGGAGCGGCGATCTGTGCTGGAGCAGTTGAGATCGCAGTGGGTACAGAGGGCTGAGCGATCAGCTGGGACAGCGCTGGGGTTGGTGTCGTCTGTACTGGCGAGTGCGCCCCTTGAAGGAGTTTCAGCAGCGTCTCCAACTGAACCTGAGCTTGGCCCAATGCTAGAGTAGCTGTCATGAACCGCCATCTAACCCAAAACTATTACTGTTCAAGCCTTTCAAAGGCTACTTCAATTTCCATCGAAATTTTGCATAAGTTCCGTCAAACCAAAAGAGTCGGTACTTTTGAGCGCGTTTTAGGTGAAAATTCCTCAAATCAAGTATTAAAACTCACACTTTCTAGCTAGATGGCGCTAGGTGACAGCTTGCCTAGAGCATCGGTCCAGTAGCCGGTATTGACAGAATCGTTTCGATGACGGGTTGCTTATTCATAGATATACTCGCTGGTCAAGACCGATTTTTAGCCCTTGGATTTTGTATCTTAGATGACAGTTTCTTATGCGTGTTATCAGGTCCACTTTGTCAACCACTTTTACTGGACCGGCGCTCTAGCATTGGTCCGACTTGGAAGGTTACGAGAAAGAAAAAATAAAATCCTTTGTTCTCAAGGAGTCTGGAAATCAATGGCTTTTGATTTCTGGGGATTTTGTGAATGTAATTACGCCGTTTCGAAGCTTCTTTCGTGGTTACCTTCTAAGTCATATCGCTAATCCAGTCATGGCTATCAATGCCAAGCGGGACAATCAGAATGAGCAGTCGTTTCGAGGAAACTGTCAGAACTGAGGTCTCAAGATTTGTTATTGAGAAAGAGAGCCTGGAAAAGGTTCTGAAAAGGTCAATTCTTCGTCATGCTTGATGGGAATTTTCTCAACATTATTGAGAATAACAGAACGAGTACTGAGTTCCGACACTTTCGTAGACCTTACAAAATCTTGAAGGTGAACATAAGGTGAGTCTCGGATAACGGAGAATCATTGTTTAAGATTCTATATATTACTAGACCGCCATTTCGAGCTTTAGAAACCGATATATTCTCTACTGCCGCAGCATGAGACCATCTCCAAGACACTATGTTCTAAAACTTTATGTGGCGGGCGAAACCCCAACTTCGAATCGGGCGCTCCAGAGGCTTCACCATATTTTGGAGCAGAAGGTTCAGGGGGTCTATAGCTTGAAGGTTATTGATGTGTTGAAAAATCCTAAATTGGCGGAGGAAGACAAAATATTGGCGACGCCTACACTAACGAAAGAATTTCCGTCTCCAGTGCTGAAATTTGTTGGAGATTTATCTAATCCAGAGAATTTTCTAATTAGTCTGAGCATTTGGTAAGAAATTGTCAGAACTGGCTCTTCAAACCTCACATTTATGACAGCGAGACCTCTCTCCCCCTTCTTTTCTCCTCTAAGCCGCTTCAAATATCTCTTGCATCGCATCAACTCGCTGTAGAAAGTGTTCTCGGTAATCAGATAGAGACACGAATTCCGCCATTCGCTGACAGGGACGGAAAAATTGATGCACTTCATCATACGCTTGGCAGAAGCGTTTGGCCGACTCAAAGGAGCCAAAGCCAAGCGTTGGATAGTAGCGTTGCTTAATGCCCCCGATGACTTTTCTCAATCGGATTGCCCAGGCAGGGGATCACCTCGTGCTTCACTTCAGCGCCCAGCTCGTCTTTAATCGCGCGAGAATAGGAGCTGAGTCCATCGGGGAATTTTTTCCTAAAGACCTTGATAGGTAAACATTTCTTATCCAGTCAGGATGAATGCCCATAACTATTCTGAATAAGTTTCTCTGCTTGACATTTCCTCAGTTTATTAACATAAGGATTCCATTCTGGGGAGATCGCTATACAAAGGCCAAGATGAGCAAAGAGATGCAACAAAACGGGGAATACTTCCAAATATACCCTTAAGAACCAACTCCTAAATCTCGATAAACCATCAACTTGCTGCTGCTGAATGAGATAGAGCTAAAAACCTATGAGTCATCCCCTGATCGCCATTGGCTTGGACGCTGCAGATCCTCAATTGTTAGAAGATTGGATGGAGGCAGGCCATCTTCCTACGCTCAAGCAGCTACGTAACCAAGGGACGTATGGACGGCTCCTAAATCATGAGTCTTACCGAGCTGAAACGCCGTGGACCAATTTTCTAACAGGAACCTTACCCACTAAGACAGGCTATTGGGGGCCTGTTAAGTATGATCCTGCGAATTATCAGGCAACTGAACAAGGCGCGTATAAATTTCAAGAATATCCCCCATTTTACGCCCTGGGCGATGACTATAAAGTAGCTATCTTTGATATGCCTCAGACCCAGTTGTCTGAACAGGCGAATGGGCCGCAAGTTCTGGCTTGGGGAGCCCATTCCCCCCAAGGAGGAAGTCAGTCTCTCCCGAAAGATTTGCTCAATCAAGTGCAGCAGAAGTACGGCAACCATCCAGGGCTCAACCGAGATTATGCAGACTGTCGTGATCTCAACGCCCTAGGCCGATTACAAAAATGGATGGAGATTGGCATTGAAAGGCGAGCCAATGTTTGTCACGATTGGCTAACTCAATCAAACTGGGATCTCCTGCTTACAATTTTCGGAGAAACTCATACAGCGGGACATTATCACTGGCATATGAGCCAAGATCATCCAATTTACAAAGCGGGTAAAGTCGATGCTCCCGATACTTTGCTAGCTATCTTTCAAGCTATTGATAGCGCTATTTCTAAAATCTTGACCCAAGCCCCAGATCAAAGCAACGTTTTGATTTTCTCGGCCCACGGGATGGGGGCGAACGTGATGGATATTCCAAGTATGATCTTTTTGCCGGAGCTTCTGTTTCGCTGGAACTATCCAGGTCAATATGGTTTAGCGTATAGTCCCGCTAATCGACCTCTAGGGGCGCCTAAGCTGCGCTTTAAGAAGCGTGGTTGGATTGGCGAAGTTTGGGATCTTAAGTATGAGAAAAATCCACTAAGAGCTTGGTTGCGCCAATTCTTGCCCACCGATTTCCATAATCGGCTTGAAAAACTTTTTGGCCCCTCACGGTCGGCCAAACTAGAGTCTCCTTATGGACAAAAGCGACAAGGAGATTCTCTATTCTGGCAACCTGCTAATTGGTATCGGCCGTACTGGCCAGAAATGAAGGCCTTTGCACTTCCAAGTTATTCAGAAGGATATGTGCGCATTAATCTTAAGGGGCGAGAGACCCATGGCGTAGTTGAACCTGAAGAGTACGATGCTGTCTGCGATCAGCTTTCCGCGTTGATTTCCGGCATGACAGACGCGAGAACTGGCAAGTCGATGGTCGAGCGCATTATTCGCACACGTACAACTGAAACCCTCAACACACCCAAGCTACCTGATGCAGATCTGATTGTACTATGGCAGGAGGATACTGCCTCCGATACCGCCGATAGTCCAGAGGTCAGTCGGATTGGCCCCGTACCTTTTTTGCGGACGGGCAGCCATCGGGCTGAGGGGTTCTTGTTGGGCTGCGGCCCTGATTTTCAACCAGGAGGCAGCTTCCCAAGCGATATCAAAGCAGTTGATTTAGCGCCCACTATTCTACAACTGATGGAGGCCCCAATTCCTGATTACTTTGACGGCCGCCCCATTCTGAATCGAATAGCGCTGACATAGAAAATAGATACCGTTTTAACGGGGTTATTTGGGTTCTTGGCAACAATAGGTGAATTGGCTTAAATCTACTGAAAACAATACTTTTAGAGAATTTAAGGATAGGTACAGTTTTTCTCTAACGAAGATTAGTTGCGCGCAATATCCACGCAACTATTCAGGGGATGCTGATCACGACTTATTCTTATCGAAAATCAATAAGGTGCTCAGTTGTTCATTCTTATTGTTCTGTCTTGTTCTCGATAAGGCTATGAATAGTCACATTTCTTGTGCAATAGGACCGGGGCTGTATTTCGGTGAATTACCAGATTCTTTTCTGGCCATTACCATCCATGATCTCTTACAAATTTCGATTTAAACGTGTTGGTGGTCCCTCCGGAATGATAGAGGTGCTCTTAAGCTGATGCTATGTTGGAATTGTTGGCAGTCTCAACGGGGATAGAGCTAGGCAAGTTGGTTCTGGAGCAGATACTCGATTTAGGCAAGCCTGTTCTTGAGGGGTACGTTCAGGATTTTTTCAAAGACTGCTTGAATATTGGAGCTGTTCGACTGAATGCGGCGGCACTGAAAACGCCCATGGCAGAGGCAATTGGCTGCTTTATCAAGCGATTTATCAAAGAACTCCAGATCAACGACGTTCCTGAAACTAGCATTCATCATCACTATAAGGCTGCTATTAAGAGATTTGTTCAGGATAAAACTGTGCGCCCAATTTTGGGAAAAGCATTTGAAAAGGATTGTAAACAGATTGCCTATGTTCAGTTAGAGCGAATTTGGACGCAACATTATCAAGTTGCTGGTTGGCAGTTCCCTGGAGAGGAGTTTAATTGGAGAGGAGTGGGTAAGGAGTTTGTGTATGAGGTCAAAAGCATCATTAAGGCCAACTCAGAACTGAGATCGCTCCTTGAAACTGAACTGCTGGAAAACATTGCCCAAAACACCGCTCAAATCTCACCAGGTTTCGATATTGAGAAATACAGGGAGAGCTTGCAGTTTAGCTACGGCTATCTGAAGCTGTATACCCTCGACAGTACTGATCGCGTAGATGCGATTAAGCTATGGAATATATTCATTGAGCAAACCGTGCGGGAAGCGCTACCGCCGATGCGCTATGAACTGCCTCTGGATTTGAAGCGCAAACTTCGGGAGGAGGGACAGCTCGAAGAAGATCTATCTGTAGAAGCACTGGAACTGTATCGCCGTGAGTATTTTCAGCAGCCTGCGCGAAAGGTATTGGAGGTAGTTGGGGAATCTCAACACACTGTCGTTTTAGGCGATCCAGGTTCCGGAAAATCTACGCTGTTGCAGTTCCTCGCACTGGAGTGGGTGGAGGACAAAGTTGATGCTTTACCTTTGCTGATTGAGCTGCGAGAATATGTGCTGGCTAAATCCCACAACTTCCTGGACTTTCTTCATAGGGGAAGCGGAGCCGACTGGCAATTTGACCAGCAGCAACTCCAGCAGCATCTCTTGGAGAACCCTACCCTAGTCATGTTCGATGGTCTGGATGAGGTGTTCGATCGTCCCACTCAATCCTCCGTCATCGACGACATCATCCGCTTTGTCCAACAGTACCCCCAAGCTAGGGTTTTGGTCACCTCCCGGATTATCGGCTACAACCCCGAACGTTTTCAGCACGCAGGCTTCCGTCAGCTCACCATTCAACCATTGAACGAATCGGAAATCCACAAGTTTATCGATTGCTGGTATGACCTGTCGATGGGTATCGACTCGGACAGAGTAAGGCTCAAGCAGCGACTGAAGGAAGCCATTGCCAATTCCAGAGCCATTCAAAACTTGGCTGATAACCCCCTGCTGCTGACGATGACGGCAATTCTGAACCGACGGCAGGAGCTGCCCCGCGACAGAGCCGACCTCTACGACCAGGCGTCACGGGTGCTGTTGTATCACTGGGATGTGGATCACAAGCGATTGCAGTTGCCAATGGATGCGATCGGGCGGCGAGAAAAGCAGGAAATGTTACGCCTGATTGCCTATGAAATGCAGGCAGGCGAAGGAGGACTCAAAGGCAATTTGCTCAGTGCTGATCGTCTCATCCGCATTCTGACTGATTACCTACGAAATCAAGGTTTTAGCGAACCTCGCGAAAAAGCCAACCGACTTCTTCAACAGCTCCGAGAACGCAACTTTATTCTCTGCTATCGTGGAGCCGACACTTATGGCTTCATGCACCGCACCTTCCTAGAATATTTCTGCGCAGTCGAAATCGTCCATCGCTTTGAAAAGCAGCGCATCCTTACCTTTGAACGATTACGGGATGAGGTATTTGGTCAACACTGGCAAGATGAAACCTGGCATGAAGTACTGCGGCTAATTTGTGGTTTGATTGATATCAATTTCTCAGATGCGCTAATCGATTTTTTGCTCGGTCAGACAGTCAATAGGGAATCTTTTATTGACTCTAGCATGGAAGATTTTATCAGGCTGGATATTAGGGCTTTTACAAATTTACTACTTGCATCAGACTGCTTGTCAGATGTTGGAAATTCTCAAAACTTATCTAATGTCAGAAGTTCCCTTTTAGAAAAATTGAAAACCGAAATTGATTTCCCAAGAATGAGCTTAACATTCCCAGCAGCTTTTGCGATTTTCGATAGAATCCTTGAACATTTTCCAGATTCTTTGGAGTGGGTAAAGCAGCAAACGGGTGTGAGTGGCAATCATTCCAATGAGGGGGTAGGCAGAGGTGCTATACAAAGTGCCGCCGTCAATGCTATTGCCAGGCATAACAAAACACAAGAAACCCTAAATTGGCTTAAAACAAGCCTTTCGGATGACAGCTGGCCTCTAAGGCGTGCAGCAACATGGGCGATACCTCAGTACTATAATCTTGATAAAGAAGCTTTGAGCCTGCTTAAAAGAAACTTACAAAAAGATGATTCCCGCTCTGTTCGATGTGCAACAATTTTGGTTATTTCCCGATATTATCCTATAAACTCTGAGATATTTGATTTATTTTATGAATTAATAAAAAGTGACCCATTTTCCCGTAGATTCAAGTGGCAAGATAACCCTAGAAAGCTTGCATTAGAATTTCTAATTAATCAGAAATATAAATATTTAGAAGTACTTAATCTCCTGAAAGATAGAGCTAAAAATGACCCTGATGAGCAACTTCGGCAATGGGCTCGAAAGAAGTTTAAAGAGCTAAAGAAAGAAGGAGAAGATTTTTAGTTTGAAATTCATGATTAGTGTCGCTATTGCGTTTATCCGCGGGATATATAACGAGATTTAGAGAGGAGGTGCAAGAGCTTTGGAGGATTAGATGTGATTTCCGGCAGGCTATTATTAGTTCTTGGCAAAACTAGGTGAATGAGCTGAAAGACAGGGTATTGATAGGTTTCAGGATGGTATGGTCTTTCTGCATATGTTGACTAGTTGCCCCACCCTCCGCAACTACTCCTGTCTACACGAAACCGAGTGAGATCGCTGATTTTGCAGGTTTTTCAGCTTGCGATCTCGATTTTCCACTCCCGATTCAGCCTGCGATCGCTCGATCCCCTGGCCGCTTTTGGTTTATCCACTCAAAGCGTTGATTTCAAAGGATTTCGGGATATTGTTAGGGTTTTTGTCGTGTCGCACGCCCAGTTAACGTGATACTCGACAAAAAGAAAGGTACTGGCGACGCACTTGCAACGCAACTCAATTTTGAGTACTAAGTTTTGACAATTTCATTTATTCCGCTTCCTCATTCTCTTCATCGCCATCATCTTCCAGAGTAAATTTGGCTACTAAAGGTTCGTGATCGCTGGCGACCACTGTATCTTCAAACTGAAAACGACCGTCATCGCGAGGAAAATCATTGTTGACATGGACGATGTCGAATTCTGCTTCTTCAAGCAGGGTGTTGGTAACAAACATGTGGTCAAGCACCTGACTGTTACCGTCAAAAATGAAGCTATAGGCGTCGTCATCATCGATCGCTCGCCCAACTAGATTGGTCAGTACCTGCTCTTCCGCCGTTCCGGGCAAAATTTCACTCAGGTCATTAGTAAATTCAAAGGTATTGAGGTCGCCCAGAACAATTATATTAGCGTTTGGGTTGTCGTCAACAATACCATCTATATAATCATTCAGCGCCTGGGCCTGAGCTTCTCGCTCCGTTTCCCCCGCCTGTACAAACGGTTGGGGGCCGCCGTAGATAGGGGTTGAGCCAAATCGGGACGTGAGATGATTGTTGACAACTGTGACGAGATGCCCGTTGAAGCTAAAGTTACCCACTAGCGGATTCCGCGTTCCTTCAAATGCGTCGAGATCGTCTAGTGATTCAAAGGACTCTAGGGAAACTCGCTCAGGGTTATAGAGAAAAGCATTCCGGAAATTGCCGCCGGGGACGCCGCCAGAGGCGTCATCAACAGGAGCGACATCAAAGAAGTGATAGGTAGGCCCGCCTGCCGCAGCAATAGCGTCTACCAGCGTTTGCAATGTCTCCGTGGCGTCGGTGACTGTACTGCCGACGCCGCCAGTTGTCCCGTCATTGTCCTGAATCTCCTGCAAACCTATGATGTCGGGTGCGCCCAAGTTATCCACAATTTGCTCAGCCAGCAAGATCCGTTGGTCATTGTCTGCGGCTAGAGGACTCAGATTAAAAACGTTGTAGCTGGCGACGGTGAGATCATCTTCGTCGCCAGCCAATTCAGTCACTTCTTGCTCCAAGCCGCTCGGCGCAATCTCAAACGGTTCCGTGATATTCACCTCAAAGTTACCGAAACTATAGCCTACTACCCCTGTGATACTCCCCAAGCGATCTCCCACGGTTAGCGCTGGCGTATTAAATCCGTTTGGCAAGAGAGTCGGGGTAAACTGAATTTTCAACCGTTCAGGGTTCTGGTCCCCCGTATTGTCTAGCCCTGAGGCGCGGTTGATCCCGCCTCGCGCATTTAAGACATCATCAGGCGTAGCGAAAGCCCCTTGATTAGGTAGGGTGAACGCTTCCGCTGAGAAGAGGTTAAAGACCCGAGTGGGAGACACCGCCACGGCGTCTTCCACCGTGACGCGCATACCTTCCAAACTCTCGTAGAAATCGATCGCGTCTTGATTCGGATCAAAATTGCCCGCCTCTGTTTGCAGATTCACCGGCAGCTCATCATCACTAATGACAACTTCAGTAGGCGGCATGCGTCCGCTTCCGCCAATCACAACGGCCTCTGGCAGGTCATTGCCAGACGATATCCGAACAATATCGGGCGAAGTCAGTTGAGTAATCGACAAATTCCCTGTATCAGCGCCGCCCGGAATCACTTCACTGACTCCGCCAAACACGCGAACTGCATCGCCTACCCTTACCTCCGAATTGCAGATAGAAACGAAAATGCCGTCTGAGGCGGCCTCATCACCGTTGCCTTCATCTTGCAAATAGAAGCCATTGAAGGCCACACCCGTTACAATTCCCTTCGTTTGCACTACCAATCCAGTGAGGGGGGAAAGATGGGCGGCCCCTTGAATATCTCCGATGGCGACAGCGGGAATATTAGACCTATCCGAAATATAAATATAAATTAGGGCGGAAAAGGTGGCAGATAAAACTTTGATGTATATATTCAAGAGTCTACTAACAATGAAAAAATCCACTTCATTATATGCAATCTAAACCAAATCGATGCATGACAATTTTTGGATTACCCTATGATAATTTCGAATAGTTTTTGGAACAGAAAAAATTAGCCCATCATCACTATCAAGCTGAGAAATAGATACAAAAAATTCGAGTCAATTTCAAAGTGGAGCATGCCGCAGATCATTATCTATTAATGAAAGGAAACTGTCAGAACCCAGTATAAAAAATTGAATAAAAGACACACTTCTGATATTCTGACGACGCCCCTGCCTGGATCTTAGAATTACTTCATGGTCTGTCCTTACTGCTGCTCCACCCGAATCACCAAACGACAACGCACGACGACCCTTGGGTATTCCGTCTTCTACTGTAAAAATTGCCACTGCACTTTTAATGAACGCACAGGGACTCCCTTCAATTTTCTGGAATTTCCCACCGATATCGTCTTCCAGGTCTTGCTGTGTCGATTACGCTACAAGCTGAGCTACCGAGATGTGGCGGAATTCTTTCTGGTAAGAGGATTTAAATTTACCCACGAGACAGTGAGGGATTGGGAAGAACGCTTTGCGCCGATCTTCGCGGATGAGCTGAGAGCCAAGCCTAAAGGGAAAGTCGGTAAAGTCTGGCATGTGGACGAGACGTATATTCGAGTCCGGGGCAGATGGTGTTATCTCTATCGCGCTATCGATCAGGATGGGAATCTGGTGGATGTAAGACTGAGTGAGACGCGAGATATGGCGGCGGCGAAAGCTTTCTTTCGGCAGACTCGAGACATTACCGATGTTCCCCCAGAACGGGTGTTCACTGATGGACTCAACGCCTATCCTCGCGCTATTAAAGAAGAGTTGGGCGCTGAGGTGGAACACGAAGTCATTCCCTGCCTTGGCAATCCAATTGAGCAGAGTCATCGGGGCATCAAACAACGCTACTATCCAACCCTTGGCTTTGGATCCTTTGAGTCAGCTAAACGCTTCTGCCAAGCTTATGATGAGGTGCATCAATTTTTCCGGCCCCGTCAGCGAATGGCGGAATTCGTATCTCTCTCTGATCGACGAGAACATTTTCTACAGCGAGTTGATGCGCTGCAAGAGATATTTGAAGCGGCTTAGAGGAGAAAAGAAGGGGAAGAGATGTCTCTCTGCCAAAAACGTGAGATTTGAAGAACCAGTTCTGACAGTTTCCTTAAAGTCTTTGATAGTGAGGGTATAGACACCACGAAACTCCAAATTACAAATATGAAGGGCATTAAACGCTCAGTACGTACACGTGGTCAGGTACTTGGACACCAATTTGGAATAGATTCATCTAAGTTACTTGACTACCTAACTGCTCGGATTCAGATTTATCTTCTAACTTATCGTTATGTTCTTGACAACTGCCTGTCCTCGGAGATCTCCAAAATTCACAAGATCTTGGAAGTGCGACCCGTTGTTTTATTAGATTATGAAACAAATTCTGATATTAAGGACTTAAGTAGGCCACTGTCACACGCCAGCTTGGTCGCGGCATACGTAAGCGACCAGTGGCCCACCGAAGGAGTTGAATAGATGTGTTTCAATACTTCTTTAGTGTGCATAGTTTAGAGAGGAGTTGCCTAACTTTTGCCCTGAGATGTAAGGGTCGATCGGCTTTGAAGAGCATTGGTTTAAGTTGTAATATGTCTAACTCGTACTTGCACTGGACGCTAAGGTCAACAAGTTGACTGTAGAATTTTAGATGGTCTTCGCGCCAGTGAAGTCAACGTTATCCTTCGAGGCAAATACGGTGAACTGGACAACCAGACAAGCCACCGCTGAAGACAAGGAATTTCTGTACGTCTTGAAGCGCGCTGCGTATGAAGACGTTGTGCAGAAGCAGTTCGGACAGTGGGATGAGGCATGGCAACGGCAGCATTTTGAGGAGAAGTGGGCTCCTGAGACCTTTGAGGTCGTCGAAAAGGCAGGACGACGAATTGGAGCGCTATCTGTCTCAAGGACGAACGAGGAAGTTCGTATTATCGGAATTCAGCTACTTCCGGGGTTCCAAGGACATGGGATTGGCACCGAACTCTTACAGCGCGAGCTACGGTTTGCCGATGAACGAGCATTGCCAGCGAGACTCCAGGTGCTCCGAGAGAACCGCGCGCGGACGTTATACGAACGGCTCGGATTCTGTGTATGTGGTGAGACCGACACCCATTTTCTGATGGAGAGAACCGGATAATCGGGTAGCCAGGGGTGTTTCTCCCCTGGCCCCACCCACCCCCGGCGTGAGGGTCCGCACCGAGCGGTTCAGTATCAAGGAGCAAACATAAACTATACTCATGAGCAAGATTGTCAAGTCCGAATCCAGCCATGCTGACAGGCTCTTTGAAATCCATGTAAGCGCTACGAATTACGCATGTGCTGCTTTTTATCCTGCTGAGATCGTCGAAATCTGGCACAAAGGGCGTACAGCGCAAGGCATGGCAATGGAGATTGCAGATGGCAATTTCTATACCTTGATAGATGAATCTGAAATTCGTGGATTCATTGATTATTCCCACGAACAGCTCCGTGGACTATTTGTAGACCCTGAACATCATGGATGTGGATACGGTTCGGCTCTGCTGCAATTCGCGATGGAAAGGATCGAAATACGTCCCGCGTTTCTGAAGTCTACTTTGAACGCTGTATCTTTCTACTTAGCCCACGGATGGACTAAAGGAGCCACCGAACTCGTGCGTCGTCATGACCGCGATATCTACGTGGTCCACATGAATCTGGTTTAGAGTGCGATCACTCATCGCCGTAGGCTGAGTTGACGCAAGGGAACCCAGCATTGCCTTCTGCTCAGAACTGTGACTGTTTCTCCTGCATTTGCGATCGCCGCCTAACTATCCGGTTGCACCCGATGAAACGGAGGATTCTGGTTAGAATTGAAAAGCTACCTGACACGGGTGAACCGGGGCGTTATGCGGCCCATAATGAGACATAAGAATGAACCCCTGTATTTGATGTGACGGATTTCCTTAGTTCATCTCAACTTTAGGTGATTGGCTTACAAAAGCCTAAAAGTCCTGATTATATTGACTTTCAGGATGATTCCGACTGTTTTTCGTTGACTAGTGGCTCGATCCTCTGCAACTACTCCGATTTACTCAATAACGCTGCGATCGCTTTATCTTAGGGTGTTTCCCAGAGTGCGATCGCGTTTTTTATTGAGTCCAAATCCGGGGTGAGATCGGGGTATTTGGTTTTTTCTCAACAGTTGTCAAGTGAGCTAAAACTCTTATCCTCAAAGGGTTTCAGGATGCGCTTGGCGATTCCTTATTTGAATATTTGCCGTGCCCCGCAACTAATCGGGAGAACCCCGAACTCAGATTATTCTTATCGAAATTTGACAGGCAACTCAAAGTCATTCACTTTCTTATCGATAATCAAGCAAGACGCTAAGAAAGTGAATGACTGACACAGTTTGTGTCGTCTTGATAGAGCAAAGAAGAATTTCGGCTCTTCGCAACATTTGGTGAAGCCAAAACGTGACATTTTAAATGACTTTCGATAAGGCTGTAGTGCATTATTCCAGGGAATTTCGGGCAATTTTAGGGATTTAAGCGACTGCATTTTGGCGTGAAAACAAGCTTATCTTATCTCAGCAGCGATCGCGTTGGGCCATTGAGTTCGGGGTGAGGATCGAGAGTGAGAGAAGGCCGCCGCAACGGCGTCAACAGGCCAGGAGGAAGCGATATCTGAGCAGCGGCTATCCCTTAATCGCATCTTTCTCAACAAAGTCAGATCGTCTATAAGCCAATCAGGGTAAAGATTTCAGCGATAGTTTGGATACAAACTAAAGTCATTTCAAGATTTTTCTATGACGAAATGAAACGAGATGATGAATAAGGGTGAAAAAGGAACGCCAGAGACGAAGAAAGGTTGAGGTGGATTAAGCGCGGGCAAAACTGCCAGAGTCCTTTTGCTGTATGGATTAGACTTATTTTCCGATACATTTCTATAGAGAAGCGAAAGTAACGACTCAAAGGGAAAAAATCGGGCTCAATTGATCGCCGATCTGAAGATTATCGACAATCAAAATTGACGTCGGAAAATCAAGTAAGAATCCAGATGAATCAATAAAGTAAAATAATATAGATAAGGTAATAATCAGATAAGCTAGATAAGGAATTTAAATTACGGTTAATGAAGACAGGTGAACCCTTTGTTTAAAGGGGGTTTCAAGAGAATGAAACAGCGATAAGCTCAGGGCTGCAAATTATCCAAAAAGAGAGGAGTGCATCCATGAGTTGGGCGGAAAAAGAGCTTAAGCATACGGATTTAGGGGATCAACGCCGGACGCAACGGTTGGTGAAGATCGTGGAAGACTTAGTAGCGCAGCCGAACGCCAGCGTACCGCAAGCGAGCCGAGATAATGCGGCGATGCAAGGGATGTATGACCTTTGGTCGAACCGGCGGATCCCGCCCAACTCGATCCTGTCCGGACATACCGGACGGACAGGAGAACGCTGCCAGGAGCATACAACCGTGTTAATGATCCAGGACACGACAGAGCTGGACTTTAGCACCCATAAAAGCACTCGTGGCTTGGGCCCGATCAGTAACCCGGCTGCGAATGGCCTGAAAGTACATAGCACTCTGTGCTGTAGCGATGCAGGCGTGCCACTGGGTATTTTGCATCAAACGACCTGGGCGCGGGAAAAGAATCGGCGCGACGCCGGATACCGGGAGCGGAAAGCGGCGATTGAGGAGAAAGAGAGCCATCGCTGGCTGGAGCACCAGGAGGTCAGCCAAGCGCTGATTCCAGAAGACACAGAAGTCATATTAATGACAGATCGAGAAGGCGATATCTATGACCTATTTGTCCAGCCAAGACGGGCCAAATCGGAATTTTTGATCCGCGCCGCCCAGAATCGGAAAACGAAAACGGTTGCTTTCTCTGATGATGTCATCCCGTTATTTGAAGCGATTCGACAGCAACCCTGCCAAGGGCTGCAGACACTGGAACTGCAACGCACGCCGAAACGGGAGCCGCGAGTGGCGACTCTGAGTGTGCGCTATGCGACTCTTTGGCTGCAGCCGCCGCAAGGTCATCCCAAAGCGGCGGAATTTGGTGCGATCGCCGTGCAGGTGGTGTTAGCGGAGGAGGAACATCCGCCAGAAGGGGAGAAGGCGGTGAGTTGGTTATTGCTGACGACACTGCCGGTGAATAGCTTTGACGACGCCTGCCAGTGCCTAATTCGATATAGTCGTCGTTGGTTAATAGAAAGATATAACTTTGTTTTGAAATCCGGATGTCGGTTGGAGGAATTGCAGCTAGAGAGCGCCGACCGATTAGAGCGAGCCTTAGCGACCTATTCGATTGTGGCGTGGCGGCTATTGTGGTTAACCTACGAAGCGCGGGTGAATCCAGACGCCTCGGTTGAAACGGTCCTGGAAGGGGATGAATGGCAAGCCCTATACTGCACGATTCATAAAACGACGGAACTGCCACCCGAACCGCCCAGCATCGGCCAATGCGTCCGCTGGATCGCCAAGCTGGGTGGGTTTCTGGGGCGCAAAGGGGATGGCGACCCTGGGGTAAAGACGTTGTGGCGAGGTATGCAACGGCTGAATGATATTGCCGCGACTTGGAAGCTTTTACGGGGTCTAGGAGGGTGATTTTGATCGAAAAAGGGCGCTGCCAGAGATAAAAATGTTACGAAAGATGTGACTAAAGTAGAAAGGGAAGAAAGCCCTCTGATAAGACCCTGAAACTCAACAAAACTAAACATTTTTAGCTGACAATAAACCGAAGTCGTAACGAGTACATTTCGGTAAAACCGTGATGTCTGCCTCAAATTTTTATACTTTGCCCTGATTCCAATTTCTGATCACCCGATCGCCTTATTTTATCTTTTTCTTGCTTCTGATCAAAATAGATAAGATAAAAAGCATTTTCATTCTTATCTGTATCTATATTTATTTTTGGGGATTGCGAGGATGGGGTAACCCGAGATCGTGTCACAGTTTTCGGGTTGGTCGATTGCGTCGTGAGTCATGGGGATGCAAGCGAGAACCGTCCTTTCGGACGGGCGCAGCCGTGCCGATTACATAGGCTTATGATCAAGTGATGTCGCCTGGTTGTTGTCGATCACACTTGATATGAGTAGACCGATGAGTGCGAATCCTCCCAACGACAAGCCAATTCTGAAGACTGGCTGCTCGACGTGGCGAAACTGAGTGGTCTGGTTTGAGATGGGTTCAGGGGTTTGAGCGGCTGTGGCGGGATGGGTAAGACCGCCCAACAACAGGCTAAGAGTGATGAAGACAGGCAGTAAACTTCGGCTGGTTTTCATGAGTAAAACTATCTTTGTCCGATATTGATAGTCTGAGCCCCCCCCATAAGCGCCACGTGAATCTCTAATTAGAAGGCTTTCATCGTCAGATCGGTGTTGAGCCGATTTCTAATCCCGCCTTAGGTTGTTGTTGGGTCTTTGACGTGAATGAGTTGAGGCAGTTGACTGAGATCTTTGCCCCGATTATGTCTGGAGCCCAGGCCGTGGCGTTGATGATGGGCTTCAATCTCGGCTTGTCTGTCCTCAAAAACCTGTTTGATTGCCTTCTGGTAGGTAGCGCCCATGGCCTTGCCCAATTCCTTCACCACCGGAAAGCTAATGCCCCATTTATCCGTATGGCTGAGACCCGGCGCGTCGTTGTAAGCCAGGATCGCGTCAATGATGAGATTGATTTTCGCTTCAGTGATTCCCCCAGAGCGGCGAGCCCGTTTAGGGGCTGTCGGCGCAATTGAGATCGCGGCTGGGGCGGAAGCAGCCTGAGCGGTGGCTGGGGGGATGGTGGGCTCCGGTGCGGCTATCGTTGCCGGAGGGGATGCGATCGCTGTGGGTACGGTCGGCTGAGCGATCAACTGGGACAGCGCTGAGGCTGTAGGCAAGGCCTGTACTGGTGCGTGCGTCCCCTGCAGTAGTTTCAGCAGCGGCTCCAATTGGACCTGGGCTTGATGAAACTGGGCCAATTCCGTCTGTAGCTGGGCATTAACCTGCTGGAGTTGAGTCACTTGCTGCTGATACCCTGCCGCTTCTGCTTTGCTCTGGTCCCGCTGGCGTTCGAGTTCAGTGCTATGGGTCTTAGCCGCCTGTAATTCCGCCGTCAAAAAGGCAATGCCGCTGGCCAGGTTGTCAATGGTTGGCAGAGCTGCGCTAGGCGCTTCTGAGGGGGCTGAAACGGCTTCAACGGATATCGGCCTATCTCCACTGGGTTGATCCGCTTCAGGCGGGGCTTGAGCCGCCTCTAACTGCTGTTCGATCCAATTTAAGAGCACCGAGGTTTTTTCGATCTGATGGGATTCCTGCGGGGCGGTCTGGTCCAGCACAGCAATCCAGCGATCGCGTTCATCGGCGAAGACTTGGATTAGACTGCGGCTGCGTTTAGCCATCGAGTCAGCGGATTTTGTTCCTTTCCCGTTTTGGCTTGACTTGTCTTTAAACATTTCAATCACCTCTTTTCCTGGCTGTCCTAATTTGATGCCTTGACGCCCATCGATATTGCCCTTCCCATCGCCCATCTTGTAATCGCTGTAGTGGCGACCAGCGGCCAGGGAGCGTCGTTTTTCCGGGTTGG
>JASJDH010000114.1 GCA_030065175.1 Leptolyngbyaceae cyanobacterium MO_188.B28
TCCCAGAGACGTGACATGTCACGTCTCTACGCCTTTTTTCCTCCCCATCTCCCCTATCTCCCCCATCCCCGCCTCTCCCCTGCTCCCCCTGCTCCCCCTGCTCCCCCTGCTCCCCCTGCCTCTCCTGCTCCTCATCCTCCCCTGCTCCCCCTGCCTCCCTATCCCCTCATCCCTCATCCCCCCATCTCCCCATCTCCCCATCCCCTCATCCCCCAATTTCCCCCTCCACTTGCTAGTTCTTTACCATTAACTGACACTCTCTAATGGGTTGATAAAGGGTGTCTCTTTGTTGATAGGGCCTGCCTAGGGAGGCGATCGCAGTTTGCAGGCTGTCCACTGTCATATGATCGCCGCCTTGGGCGCCCGCCATGGTGGTGATGTGTTCTTCCATTAAGGTGCCGCCGATGTCGTTGCAACCCCAGGTGAGGGCTTCTGTGGCGCCGGAGAGGCCTAATTTCACCCAACTGGGCTGGTGGTTTGGAATCCAGGCGCCGAGGTAAAGGCGGGCGACGGCGGTGAGGAGAAGGGCGTCGGCGAGACGGGGTTGATCGCGGCCGACGCGGTTGCGGAGGGGTTTGGGGGCGTATTGGCCGACAAAGGGGAGGAGAATGAATTCGGTGATGCCGGGATAGCCCTTGTCTAAGGATTGGCGCTGGCGCGATCTCAGCAAGTCCAAATGCCGCGCCTGTTGCTCCACAGTCTCAATATGTCCAGACAGCATTGTGCTGGTGGTGTGCATGCCCGCTTCATGGGCCAGGCCCACAATTTCTAGCCAGGTGTCGGTATTAATTTTTTCTGGGCAAAGAATACGCCGCACTGAGTCATCTAAGACTTCCGCTGCAGTGCCGGGCAGGGAGCCGACGCCGCCGTCGCGGAGGGCGGCGATCACCTGGCGGTAGGTGAGGCCGTCTTCGCGGGCGATGAATTGAACTTCTTGGGGGGAAAAGGCATGGATATGGAGCTGGGGAAAAGCCTGTTTGATGGTGTCAACCAGCTTGAGATAGTAGGGGAGAGAGCCGCCCTTAATTTTAGCGGTGGGGTTCAACCCCCCCTGCATACAAATTTCGGTCGCGCCTCGACGCACGGCGTCAGCGGCCTTTTCTGCAATCAGGCTCCAATCCAGCCAGTAGGCACCCTCCTGGTCTTGATCGCGCCGAAAGGCGCAGAAGCTGCAATGTTGTTCACAGATATTAGTGTAGTTGATGTTGCGATTGATAACATAAGTGACGGTATCTCCAGCTTGTCGCTGTCGGAGTTGATCGGCAGCGGCTTGGATCGCCGCGATCGCCTCCGGTTCAGTTTGCCTTAGCAGCGTAACGGCTTGTTCAACAGTGAGGTCATATCCGGCTAATGCGCGGTTGAGGATGGGGTCGATAGCTTGAGTCATGGCAATGAGGGAATCGGGGGTTTGTGTATAGTTGCATTTATCTATATTTATTATTTATTCGTTATCTATTGTGATGGCAATTCATCGGGATCAGCACAGTACTTGGGTTGTGGAGGTTATATTAATACCTTGCATGTATAGTGCTGACTTGGGATGAAGCCTTCTTTTCCCCTTAAACCCACAGGTGCATTGTAATCAGCGTCAAGCGTCCTCAGTCTCCATCGTTTGGCGCTATAAAAAATAAATCAACGTGAACAACGAAATAAATCAACGTGAACAACGGCAAGCCTGCGGTCAAATTCATGGACGACTCTCTAAGCAACTCAGGTGAGAGCTGGCATACAATAGAGCCTGAAAAGGCTTTAGGATTGCTACAAAGTAATCGGCAGAAAGGATTAACGTCAGAGCAAGTTGCTGAACGGCTGCAGCGTTATGGCCTGAATGAATTAGAAGAGATGGAGGGACGCAGCAATTGGAGCATCCTTCTAGATCAGTTTACGAATATCATGCTGCTGATGCTGATCGCCGTCGCCGTCGTTTCAGGCGTCCTGGCGATCCGGCGGGGTGATGTGCCTAAGGATGCGATCGCCATCTTCTCTATCGTCATTTTGAATGGGGTCTTAGGCTATTTTCAGGAAAGTCGGGCGGAGAAAGCCCTAGCTGCCTTAAAGCAGATGGCTTCCCCCAAGGTGCGGGTGATACGGGACAGTAAACCGTTGGAAGTCTCGGCTAAGGAACTGACGCCGGGGGATATTTTATTGCTGGAGGCGGGGGTGCAGGTGCCCGCCGACGGTCGGTTACTGGAGGCGTCCCATTTACAAATCAGGGAATCGGCTCTGACGGGAGAAGCTAACGCGGTAAACAAACGGGCCCATATTGTTCTACCGGAAGACACCGCCCTGGGGGATCTGATCAACCGGGTATTCCAAGGAACGGAAGTGGTGAATGGGCGGGGGATTGTATTAGTCACCCACACTGGCATGCGCACCGAATTGGGACGCATCGCCTCAATGCTGCAGTCGGTGGAAACTGAACCGACTCCGTTGCAACACCGGATGGGGCAACTGGGCAATGTACTGGTGACTGGCTCCCTGGTTCTGGTGGCGATTGTGGTCATCGTGGGTGTGCTGCAAGCGGGATGGAGCGCATTCGAAAGTTTATTGGAGGTTTCCCTCAGTATGGCGGTGGCGGTTGTCCCGGAGGGTCTACCCGCTGTGATTACCGTCACCTTAGCATTGGGCACCCAGCGGATGGTCAAACGGCGCGCCTTGATTCGCAAACTCCCGGCGGTAGAAACCCTCGGGTCAGTGACGACGATCTGTTCGGATAAAACCGGGACGCTGACCCAAAACAAAATGGTGGTGCAAGTGGTGAAGACCCAGTCTTACAACTGCCAGGTCAGCGGCAATGGCTATGACCCTATCGGCGAATTCTCCAACGATAATCAAGCGCTTTCGCCGCATTCGCAGCCAGAGCTGCAGATGCTGATTTTGGATTGCTTATTATGCAACGACGCAGTGCTCCAAAAGGAAAATGGAGACTGGGCTATTTTGGGCGATCCGACGGAAGGAGCGCTGTTAGCGTTAGCCGCAAAAGCGGATTTAACCCAAGCTCAACACCTCAATCATTTTCCTCGGGTGGCGGAATTCCCCTTTTCCTCTGAACGGAAGCGCATGAGTGTGGTAGTGGAAGCCAATCACTCAGGCGACCATGGCATTCAACTGCCCTTCGAAACCAATGGCTCTCCCTCTTATGTTTTATTCTCTAAGGGCTCCCCAGAACTCCTATTAGAAAGATGCACACAGATCCAAATTCTGGATCAAACCAGTCAATTATCCGAGTCGCAGCGATCGCATATCCAAGCCCAAAATGAAGAAATGGCTAGCCATGGACTGCGCGTTTTGGGAATGGCCTATCGCCCTATTGACACGGTTCCCCAGGAAAATGACGCGGCGACGGCTGAACATGATCTAATCTGGCTGGGATTAGTGGGAATGTTAGACGCCCCCAGACCAGAAGCGCAGCAGGCGGTGCAGCGATGCCGTCAGGCGGGGATTCGGCCTGTCATGATTACCGGCGATCACCAGCTAACGGCTAAGGCGTTAGCGGAAGAGTTAGGTATCGCCCAAGAACAGGATCATGTGCTGAATGGGCGGGCTCTGGAAAAACTGAGCCAGGCTGAATTAGAACAGGAAGTGACGCAAGTTAGCGTGTATGCGCGAGTATCCCCCGAACACAAGCTACGGATTGTCCAAGCGCTGCAACATCAGCACCATATTGTCGCCATGACTGGCGACGGGGTCAATGACGCCCCCGCTTTGAAACAAGCAGACATCGGCATCGCCATGGGTATTACTGGCACCGATGTCAGCAAAGAAGCCAGCGACATGGTGTTGTTAGATGACAATTTCGCCACCATCGTAGCGGCGACGGAAGAAGGACGTGTGGTCTATACCAATATTCGCCGCTTCGTCAAATATATTCTCGGCTCAAATATTGGCGAAGTCCTTACCATCGCCGCCTCGCCGCTGCTACTGCCGATATTAGACGTTCCCCTGACCCCTCTGCAGATCCTGTGGATGAACCTGGTGACCGATGGCTTACCAGCGTTGGCGTTGGCGGTAGAACCAGCGGAGCCGGATGTGATGAAATACCCCCCCATAGACCCTCAAGAAAGTATCTTTGCCCGGGGGTTGGGGTTCTACATGGTCCGCATCGGTATCATCTTCACTATTATCTCGGTCTCCCTGATGTCCTGGGCTTACTACCACGCCCAAACTTTTCCCGGCGATCCAGAACGCTGGAAGACAATGGTGTTTACAACCTTGTGTATTGCACAAATGGGCCATGCGATCGCAGTCCGCTCGAATACCCAACTCACCTTTGAAATTTCCCCATTCTCTAATCCCTTTGTGCTCGGAGCCGTCACCCTGACAACCCTACTGCAGCTAATGCTGATTTATGTGGAGCCGCTACGCAACTTCTTCGGCACCCACTTGATGAGCCCGACAGAACTGGCGATATGTTTTGGCTTTAGCGCCCTGATGTTTGTCTGGATAGAATTGGAAAAGCTGTTTGTCCGTTGGTATCGGAAACGGCGTTGAGTTTACAAAGGAACTGGATTCTGACTCCTGACTCCTGTATTCTCTCCCAGCGAAAATTTCCCGCTTTAAGTTGTAAGCCAAGCATTCCAGGGATTTCTCTATTCCGGGGATTTCTTTATAATGAGGGCTGCGCTACTAAATTAATTTCCGTAAGCCTGTGACTCCACCTTCTGCTTCCCAATCACCTGTGACGGCTACTCCCGCCATCGATCCCGCTTTGATCGAATCTTCGGTGCGTCCTGACGCCCTGGGACGGTTTGGTCAGTTCGGCGGAAAGTATGTGCCGGAAACGTTGATGCCCGCCTTAAGTGAGTTGGAGACGGCATACGCTCAATATTCCAACGACGAAACCTTCAAAGCCGAATTGGAAGGATTGCTAAAGGACTATGTCGGTCGGGCAAGTCCGCTTTATTTTGCCGAGCGACTCACCCAACACTATGCGCATCCTGATGGAACTGGTCCCCAAATTTATCTGAAACGAGAAGATCTCAACCACACGGGAGCCCACAAAATCAATAATGCGCTGGGTCAAGCATTACTGGCTAAACGGATGGGCAAGGGTCGAATTATTGCGGAAACGGGCGCCGGACAGCATGGGGTGGCGACCGCTACGGTTTGCGCCCGCTTTGGCATTGAGTGCGTCATTTACATGGGCGTTCATGATATGGAGCGGCAGGCCCTCAACGTCTTCCGGATGCGATTGATGGGGGCGGAGGTTAGACCGGTGCGGGCCGGTACGGGAACCCTCAAGGACGCCACCTCCGAAGCAATTCGGGACTGGGTGACCAATGTGGAAAACACCCATTATATTTTGGGTTCGGTGGCGGGACCGCACCCATATCCCATGATTGTGCGAGACTTCCATGCCGTTATAGGCCAAGAGACCCGGGCTCAGTGTTTAGAAAAGTGGGGCGGCGCACCCGATATCTTAATGGCTTGCATCGGCGGCGGCTCTAATGCAATGGGCCTTTTCCATGAGTTTGTCGGGGATCCTGGAGTACGAATGATCGGGGTAGAAGCGGAGGGGGAAGGAGTGTCAACCGGCAAGCATGCCGCAACTCTCACCCAAGGCAGAGTTGGGGTCTTACATGGCGCAATGAGTTATCTGCTACAGGATCCGGATGGTCAAGTGGTGGAGGCCCATTCTATTAGCGCTGGACTGGATTATCCCGGCGTCGGCCCTGAACATAGCTATCTCAAAGACATTGGTCGGGTTGAGTATTATAGTGTGACTGACAAGGCGGCTTTAGAGGCGTTCCAAACGGTATCTCGGCTGGAGGGCATTATTCCAGCGCTGGAAACCGCCCACGCCTTTGCTTATCTGGAAACCCTTTGCCCCCAACTGTCTAACAGTCCCCGCATTGTGCTCAATTGCTCTGGACGCGGGGATAAGGATGTTCAAACCGTTGCAAAAATATTGGATTCAATGGGCTAATGGATTCTGATAATTTTCAGGTGTGCGATCGCGATCTACCCACTAGTCTGCTGGAGCAATACCTGCAGGCAGAAGCGATCGCATGTGATACCGAAACGATGGGTCTGCTGCCAGCGCGCGATCGCCTTTGTTTGGTTCAGCTATGCAACCCATCTGGCTTCGTATCGGTTGTTCGAATAGAACGAGGACAACAATCTGCGCCAAATCTCAAAAAACTCCTAGAAACTCCCCAGATCCTCAAAATCTTTCACTTTGCCCGGTTCGATTTAGCCACACTGCGCCATCACTTAGACATTCAGGTTAACCCGGTTTTCTGTACTAAAATCGCCAGTAAGTTAATCCGAACCTATAGTCCTCGCCACGGCTTAAAGGATCTGGTGAAAGACATAGAGGGGATTGAGCTGGATAAAACGGCCCAGAGTTCGGATTGGGGTAACGCCATGAACCTCTCATCCGAACAGCTTAGCTATGCTGCTAACGATGTGCGATATCTCAATTCTTTGCGCCTGAAATTAACAGAAATGTTGCAGCGTGAGGAACGTTGGGAACTTGCTCAGGACTGTTTTCGTTGCTTACCCACTTTCATCAATCTGGATCTGCTGCAATACAACAACATCTTTGAACATTAATTAGGGAGTTACATCAAAATAAAATCCCAGTAAAAGTCAGGATAGATAGGTCAGATGTATAGATAGGTAGTTAGAACTTGCAGGGGAAATCCGATTCAAAAGCAGTGCCTCATGGTTAGAATTGTATACTCAGATGCTGATCATTCGAACGCAAGTTACGGAATAGCTGTGGGCAGTAAGAAGTAAAATTGAATCGAAAATTAACCTTTTCACTTACACATGAGTGAAGCCATCTACATAGAAACCAGCATCTTGGGTTATCTCACAGCTAGATCAACTAAAAATCTGATTCTGGCTGCAAATATGGAAATCACAAAAGATTGGTGGGAGCTGCGTCGAGGCTTTCACTATCTACACATCGGAAGCTGTTTTAGCCGAAGCAGCTCAAGGGGATCCTGAAATAGCTGCTCAGCGGCTGGCAATCCTGAAACCTTTTCCCTTACTCGACTTGAATCAGGCAGTACAAAGCTTGGCAGTTGAATTTTTAGCCCGAAGTAATCTACCTTCTAACGCTGAGATAGATGCAATTCGCATCGCTGCCGCCACTGTCCACGGCATGGATTATTTGCTAACGTGGAATTGTAGACACATTGCAAATGCTCAAATCCAAGGAAAATTGGCAGAGATTAGTCTTAATTTTGGGTATGTATTGCCTATCCTCTGCACGCCAAATGAACTGATGGGAGATTAGGCTATGTGGGTAGATGAAATTGTGGAAGAAATTCGTCAAATTCGCGAAGAATATGCAAAGTCCTTTAACTACGACTTGGGCGCCATATTTGCCGATCTACGGAAAAAGCAAGAGGAGAGTGGCAAAAAGGTTGTAACCTTGTCACGTCAGCCTGGTCTAACAACACGTTGGAGCGGACAGGTGCAAGCCCTTGATGGTGAGAATAATTCTAGCCTCCGCTCAACTTAGCCGATGGGTGGATGGGTAGATGGGATATTATTTTTATCGTTTTTGGCTCTTACTCATTTCAATTGTAGGTTTGTGGATAATTTCCATTAACATTACTGAATTTTGGCTGAATCTAAGAGCGTACAAATTCGTATCACAAGAAGTATATAAATCCGTAGTGGATAACCCTGATAATGAGGTGTTCTATACTAGAGACTCTTTATCTCCTAAGGAGCGTTTTCTGTTTAGATTGGCCTCGCTCATTTGCAGAAAATAGAGCGTGCAAAACCTAACACCCCTCTTGTTCCTGAATAAAGGTTTCTATTTCTGACAACAACCATTCTTTCTCCAACGTAGATAACGTCATGCCAAACTTGATTTTTTTGGCGCCAGCTTGCAAAGTGATCGCTTCAAAATGATGCAGATTAAAGTTATAAAACTGGCTGAGTTCCACCTCCTCTATATCCTCTGTGCGACCTGTGCTAATTCGCTTCAAAAAAAGGATTTGTCGGACGAGGGTAAAGCGATTTCTTCCAATTTCCAATGAAGTGCTTCCCAACAGTGCATACAGCAATACTCCACTCATGTTGACGCCTACAACCCAAAAAAAGGGCAGTAACAAGAGCACAGGGAAGAACATCAACGATATCGTCGGAAACCAGGCCAACCCAAAGGTAAATAACAAGAGAAAAACATTCCAACTGATGTTTGACTGAGCGATCTTGAGGGTTTCCTCTCGCCGGAGGCCAGCAGGAGGGATTTTCAGGGACAAATGTTTTCGACTACGGTTAAGGTGTACGCGGCTGCCACCCACTCTTTCCAGTAGTTGGGGCAAAGATGGAGAAGGGGCAGAATATGGAGCTTGGTCGGGGGAATGATTTGTTAAGTCAACCAATGCCGTGGCTACCGAGTCAAAACGGTCTTCCGCCAAGGGCTCCAATAATCCCTCTAGCCAGTCCGCAAACTCATCCGACACCTTAATGTAGGGGCGAAAGTCTATCTTGAGACGATGCTGAGGCAAATCCCCCGGATTTTGATGGCTGAGGAGATTTAGCAAGGTTGTTCCCAGACCATACAAATCAGTATTGGGAAAAGCCTGCCCTCGAAACTGCTCTGGAGCCATATAGCCATAGGAGCCCACAACAGTACTCCCAAAGGCCATCGTATTCCGATAGACCGTTTGCACTGCTCCAAAATCCACTAAAAAGATGCGGTCATCTTTGCCAAGAATGATGTTCTGGGGTTTAATATCGCGGTGAATGATGGGAGGATTCAGCTCATGAAGATATTGGAGCGCCTGCAAAATTTCGATGGCAATGCGACGAATTTCCGCTTCTGAAAAGCGTTTTCCTGTTGCACTCCAATCTTCCAGGGATCTCCCCTTAGCCAGCTCTTGAACAATGTAGAAGAAACGGTTGTCTTCAACATCGATTTGAAAATAGTCAATATAGTCGGGAATAGCCGGATGGTTAAGACTAGCCAGCACTTTAGCTTCCCGTTCGAACAGTTCAAGCTTTTTCCAGTTACTCAAACCCTTTAGTGATAGTTCTTTAACAGCAACATGACGACTTGTAAAACTATCTTCGGCTTTATAGGTAATGCCGCTTCCTCCACGCCCTAGGATACCGAGAATGCGATAGCGAGCTTTAATAATGGAGCCAGTTCGTTGTGCGTTGTCCATCTGACTGAGCAGATTCTATGTTAAAGCTAGCCTACAATTATTCCCATTTACGAGAAACTTTCGCTTAAAATACTGACCGTCCTGATTAGCCCCCAAGAAAGCCTGAAAGTAAGCTAATCGGCATTGTTTTTGCATTAACAATATTTTGAAATTTCTGTGGGGTGGGCATCTTGCCCGCCCAAGCGATGCAAGTTAAATGCTCGTCAGCTTACTTATCCGCGCATTTTCATTTTTTCGGATATGTATCGAAAGGCGTCAGCGGTGTTTTCGGGCTGATAGGCAGCAAACAAATTGGGGGGATACCGATTAACATACTGGTCAAAAACTGGACGGTATAAGTCCATATGCACTAAGGGAGGTTGATGGCGCTTCCGGAACTCGGCAATTGGAATCGTTGCTGTTACAGCGGTCTCGTGAACAGAGTTGGCTTCCTTGATCAACTCGCCACGGGGACCGTAAATAGCGGATCCGCCAATACCGCCATTATCGGGCAGAAAGCCCGGATTATCCGGCGAAACGGCGCTGTTGACAATCGCGGTATAAACTCCGTTGTAGAGGGAGATGGCTTGGACGTCCAGAGGGATGAAACCGCCCGTTGCTGTTCGGAGAATGATCTCAGCACCTTTCATGGCAAAGGCTCGAAATAGCTCGGGTTCACGTTGCACTGAACTGGTGGCGATATTCCCAATTGGCGTGCGTGTCACTGGAATCACGGCGTCCCAACCGTACCTCTCAACATATTCATCGAGTACGTCGTAAATAGTGGTGGTGAATAGTTCAAACCCAGGACCAAACACCCCCTTGATATTTCTGGCCTTCCAGTGCTTGTCGAGAATCGTCCCGTCAGGCCCGATGATGGTCGTAATGGATAACACATGATTAGGCCAATCCATCATCTTTGCATAGGAGCCAAAGACAATGTAACTGCCATACTCTTTGGCCTTCTCGCCAATGGCTTCAGTCTCTTCGCCAGGAATCTCGATCGCCGCCTTCAATACATCTTGTCGGCTCCATCTGTGGGAGTAGCCAGTAATCGGAAATTCATGAAACAACAATAAATCTTTAGGTCCACCCCAATTATTGGCGGCGTCAATCAACTCCAACATATGGTTTAGATTATCCTGCCGGGTTTTGTGTACATCACTCACATCCACAGAACGGATACGCGATTGGACAACACTCATACGAATGACGGGTTTTGCCAACGCAACCTTCTCATAGTCCCCAGCTTCAGCAGTCGTGGTGGTAGGCTCAGATTTTTTGACTTGAGTCATATTAGCAGGGTGATCCATTCCAAAGAATTATGTCAGAATTCTACCGTTGCTTGTCTGGCTCGGCCTGAGGGCCTTCAATGGTTTGCCAATTTTCCAGGCATAGATGACGACGCCGACAAAATTTCAGGACGCCTTTATTCTAATCAAGGAGGTTGTCTAATTTAGGAGTTTGTCAGTGAAACGAGTTCTCTTAGGTCTGACGCTAGCTGGCATGCTGTGGGGGACGACTGCCTGTGTCAAGCCGGAGGCGGATGCAAACGCCGATGGCGGCCTTGCCGATCGGGGTATTGTTGCCCAGCAAAGTCCCTATAGCGTTGAAGAGACCGCTAATCGTTTAGTTGCTCAGATTGAACAGCGAGGACTGACGCTCTTTGCCCAAATTGACCATGAAACGGGCGCCCGTTCCGTTGACTTAGATTTGCGTCCCACTCAGCTGGTCATTTTTGGCAATCCGCGGGTCGGAACCCCGCTGATGCAATGCAATCAAGGTGTGGCGATTGATTTACCCCAAAAGGCGTTGATTTGGGAAGATGAAACCGGACAAGTCTGGCTGGGCTATAACAACCCGAACTACCTGATGGAGCGCCATACCCTCACTGGCTGTGAAACCGTAATTGAAAGAATTGAGGGAGCCCTCAGCGGCCTGACTAGCGCAGCGATCGCACCTTAACCCAAAAAACTCACTCCTCCCTAACCGCAGCGGAAATATTCATCCGGCCCAACCGAATCGCCGGATACAGTCCAGCCAGTACTGCGGCCAATACTGACACCAGAAACGCTTGCCAGAAATAGCGCGCTTCTAGAGCCATGTTGAGCGTCCATCCAAAGGATCGGACGTTAATCACGTAGATCAAGATCCAGGCTAAGACAAAACCCAGAGGCATGGCGAATATCCCTGCGAGGGAGCCCATGAGCCCGGTTTCCAGGAGGGTGAGTCGCCCCAGTTGTTGAGGAGTCATGCCTGTGGCGCGGAGGATGCCCAACTCGCGGGTCCGCTCCAGCTGTAAACTCATCAGGGTGCTCAAAACACCGATAAATGCGACAACCACCGCCAGTAGGCGTAAGGCGTTTGTGATGGCGAAGGTGCGATCAAAGATTTCTAGCGACCCTTGCCGCAAGCTCCGATTGGACTGAACAGATAAATTTTGGCGACCCTTGAAGGATTGACGAATGTCGTTGACGATGGCTTCCACATCCGCCGCCGGATCGACAAACAGACCGACTGAGGCGACACTTGTGTCGCGCCAGAGGGTTGCGTAGAGATCGTGGTCTATGATGACTGAGCCCTGATCAGAGGAATAGTCATAGAAGACCGCCAGTACCGGAAAACTGCGATCGCCAACGAGCGTCTCCAGGGTAATGGTTTGGGGAATATCCGGCAGGTTTTGCCTCAGGATCAAGGCCTCTGAGATAATCACGCCAGATTCAGGTTGGAGGGCTTCAAAGGGATCCGTCAGATCGGGTCGGATCCAGGCATAGGGCCGTTTGCCTTGGGAGACGTCACCGCCCGCTGAAATCACCTTAGCTTGACGGTCAAAGTCTACGACCCGGACATCAGCGTCATTGTAAGTGACGGCTTGGTTAACACCGGGCCAGGTTTCGAGTGCAGACACAATGTCCGGATCCACTTTGCCGAATACCCGATTCGCTGTGGATTGAGGGGGAGACACATAAATATCGGCTTGGAGCGTTTGATCCAGCCAGGAGACCACCGTGGTGCGGAAGGAGCCCACCATAATGGAGACGCCTACAATCACCGAGACAGACACCATGAGGGCCGCGATCGCCACCGATGTGCGACTCAGCGATCGCAGTATATTCCGAGGCGCCAAGCCGCCCACCACCCCCAATAGCCGATGACTCAAAGGCTCCCAGGTTTTTAAGAACAGAGAGATCAAAGAGGGGGTTAAGAGCACCGTCCCCAAGAGGATGGCGAATAACCCGCCAAAGGCGGCGATCAGTCCGCCAGTCCGCCAGCGCAACAGCCCCACCCCCAGGACCAGAAATACCCCCCAAGCCAGTGCGAGAAAGGGTAAGAGACGCTGCACTTTACTTTCTAAAGTTGACCGCTGCAGCGTCATCTGGGGAGAGACGCCCATCGCCTCTAAAGCCGGAATGCTCGAGGCCAGCAGCGCCGCCGCCACGCCCACCGCCAAGCCTTTGACCAGCGTACTTTTAGCCAGAGTGATTTGCTGTACAGTAACCACAAAGTAAAAGTCGTTAATGGTTTGAGCAATCAGACCGACAATGCTATGGCCTAGGACCACCCCTAAACCCACCCCCAAGATTGACCCAATCACGCTAAATATGGCCGCTTCTCCCACAATCAGAGCGAAGAGCTGGCCTTGGGTCACCCCCAGACAGCGCAAAACGCCAAATATAGGCCGTCGCTGAATCACGCTGAACGTGACCGTGTTATAGATCAAGAACATGCCCACCACTAGAGCCAGCAAGCTCAGAGCCGTCAGGTTGAGTTCAAAGGCCGCCGTCATCTGCTGCACGGCATTTTTCTGGGCGGCGGCGGTTTCTAGCTTGACGCCGCTGGGCAGCAAATCTTTAATCGCTTCTACATCATCAGGATCGTCAACAATCAAGTCGATATAGCCGACGCTATCGGGTTGCCCCAGCAGTTCCTGAGCAGTGGCGATATCGGCGAACATAATCGTGCTCAACGCCGTCTGATTGAGGCGATTGCTCGGCGTTAGCGAGCCGATTAGCTGGGCAGTGCGGCGCCGCCCGGCAATATCGAGACGGAGGGAGTCGCCAAGTCCAAGCTGATACTGCTTAGCGACGGTCTCGGAGAGCATGACCGCATTGGGCTCGGTCAGGAACTGGACAAATCCCGTTTGCCCGGCCAAATCGCCAAAGTAGTTAACAAAAGGCCCCTCTGCAAACAAGTCTATCCCCACTAAATGCATCGGTTGGGAACCCAGTTCGTCTGCCAGCACATACCCTTCGACGATCGGCGCGGCTGGAATTTGGCCGAGCTGTCGCCGCAAGTCTCGATAGACTGAGGTGTCAACTCCCTTCGGGGTGACGGCGACAATCCGATGAGTGGCGCGTCCAGTAATGGCGTCGGTAGAAAGGGAAAAGGCCCGTTGTGCTGACCCATTGGCCAGATCAATCGACACCATCATCGCCACTCCCAATGCAATCCCTAGAATACAGAGGATGTACTGTAGAGGGCGTTGTCTAAGGCGTTTCCAAGCTAAGCGCCAGAGGGGGCGATTCGAGACGGCGACCGTTAACTTCAAGCGGCAACCTCCTCTAGGGCGTCAGGATGAACGATAACCGGGGTGAGACAGCCATCCTGGACCCTCAATACGCGATCGGCGTACTGGGCGATTTCAGGGTTATGGGTCGCCATAATTAGGGTTTTTTGGGCGTCTCGGGTGAGGGACAGGAGCCGCTTTAACACCCGCTCGCCGGTTTCTTCATCGAGGTTGCCGGTGGGCTCGTCGGCGAGCACCAGTTGAGGTTTTTGGACCAAAGCCCGGGCGATCGCAACCCGCTGCTGTTGGCCCCCAGATAACTTATCGGGAAAGGTATTTTGACGATCTAATAAGCCCACCTGATCCAGCAGCCGCAGCGCCTCCCGTTGAGCTTTCTGGGGAGCGGATCCGGCCAACTCCAGGGGTAGGGTTACATTTTCCAGCACCGTCAAGGTAGGAATCAAGTTAAAAAACTGGAAGACAAATCCGATATGGTCGCGGCGGAAGAGAGTGCGAGATCGCTCATCTAAGTCTGTAATCGCTAACCCATTGATCCGGACCGTCCCGCCAGACGGCTGGTCAATACCGCTAATCAGGTTAAGTAGTGTACTTTTGCCGCTGCCGCTGTGTCCCAGTAGTACGACAAATTCCCCAGGATTAAACGTCAAATCCACCTGGTTAAGGACAGTGCGCTCTATTTCTCCTTCCAGAAAAACTTTTTTGACCCCTTCTAACTTTATCTTGGCCCCAATAGCATTGTGTTCAGCGGAAGCTGCAAAAGAACTAGGAGTCAAGGTGGAGAAGACACTTGACCACCACTGCGTAATAGACATAACTATCGACCTGGATAAACTGGATTCAGCTGGCTAAGCGAATTGGTTAGACACACTGTAAATAATCTTAATACTCTCCAGAAAATTTAGCTGGGGGAATTTAGGAAGGGACGGTTCAGTCGTGACAAGGCAGTTGGCTATCAGCTATAAACGCTGAGTTTGCAGTTTGGGGAGGTAGGCAGTAGAAAGTAGGCGATAGGCAGGGTAATTTGACCACCCTTCAAGACGTTAGGCGGTAGATAGGTCGACTCCCGTCTGCTGCCTAACGTTGACTAAGATCATAGACATCCTCACTATTACCGAGGGAAAAGTTCTATTTGACACATGGAACCTATTCGAAACTTAGTCGTCAGCAACTTTAAAGCCTTTGTGAATTCAGGCTGATAGGTGCATTTGTTTCTCTCTCCGCTGCTCTTGGGTATTCTCTGTAAACGAGCCCGGACAAGGGTTTCGATATCAGTGGAGTGAGTTTTTACCTATGAAGCGGAGGTGAAGCAATGTATTCTAGAGGCTTGAAAGGCGCTCGTACATCTACCCATGTATCGACCATGTCTAAATCTAGCTTTATCAACAAGACCCCCAATGCAAGACCAGGCGTCAATTTAGGGCCATCTGAGACAGAGGCTTATTCTAAGTCAGATACAAAATTCATTTCAGCTGCCGACAAGGAACGGGCTCAAAATCACTATAATCGCGCCCTAGAGAGGATGCAGCTGCGGAATTCCAGTTTGGCGGTGCAAGATTTGCGGGATGCGATTAAGCAAGATCCCTACAACAGTCAATACCACGCCATGTTGGGCAAAATTCACCTCGAAAAGGGCTTGACGGGGATGGCGAATATCAATTTACGGCGGGCCCTAAAACTGAACCCTGAAGATGCGCTGGCGCTCAAGTGCTTGAAAAAGCTCAAAGCGCAATCCCAACATCCCTCTACTGTTGAAGCTCCTAGCTTGGTGAATCGACTAAAGAGTTTTTTAGGCAGCGCCAAGTGATCAAGGTTAAGTGAAGAAAACACATCCCAGTCGGAGATGACAAAGGGATGCTCGGGTTACGAGGTTATTCTCAATGAGAGAGGCGTGAGCTTTGGACCCACTTAACTAGAGCCGATGTGAGGCCGTTCAGAGAGTATTCCTGCGGTTGAATATCAACTCTGCCAAAGAGGGTTTGACACGTTGATGAGGTGAGCGGGCCAATGGAGGCGATCGCCACCTCTTTTAGTATGTGTTGCGGCTCCTCCCCTAAGGCGTCCTGTGCCTGTTCGAGCAGATAAGAAAAGCAGCGGGCAGTTTTAGGGCTGGCGAATGTAACAACGTCAACCTTTTGTTTAAATGCATTGAGAGCCTCTGTCGGGATGGTTTCTGGACAAGCAGAGCGGTAGGCTGGCCGATCCAATACAATGGCCCCCAGCTTGGACAGTTCAGTAATGAGTAAGTCGCGTCGATCGTTTTCTAAGCAGGGATAGAGAATTTGGGTCCCCGCTAGGCGGTCTCGATTCGGGAAATGCTCTATCAGTGAATCGGAAATAAATTTGGGCGGAATAAAATCGGCGGTGAGTCCATGAGCTTCAAGCTGTAAGGCAGTTTTGCGCCCAACGACGGCAATCTTGAGGCTGGAGAGTGCTTGGGTTGAATAGCCTTTGGCGATCAGGCGACGGAGAAAAAAATCCACCGCATTGGCAGAGGTCAGGATTAACCAATCAAAGCTGGAGATGCGGTCGAGTTGTTGGTCTAGCGGCTCCCAATCGGAAGGGGGTTTAATTTCTAGGGCGGGTAGTTCAATCACATTGGCTCCCCGCTGGCGAAGCTGCTGTGAAAATTGATCGGATTGTCCCACAGCTCGGGTGACTAAAATAGTGCGGCCATTGAGACTCTGTAGGTTGAGGGAGGGATTAGATTTATTGGACATTGGCTTGCTCCGGCTGTTTGGGGCATGCAGTTGGCCATTCAAGCAGAGTAGGCGTTTGCAACGTCAGATACCCGCCAAACTCCATTAGCTGTCAGAATATTATCATCCAGGATTTCTGTCCGCCGCCGATAATCCTCCTTCCACTCGAACGCCTTGCATGTCTCGATCTGGTAGGCTTGGGTTTCCGCTTCGTCTCCCCAATAAGTGGAGTCTAATTGGGGAGATGAGATCACATCATTCAGGCTTTCATCTAGGCTAATGCTTGCTTGCAACCCCCCACATCTCTTAATCGAAAGACTTTCTAGCATATTGAGGACATCTCCATGACTTCCTATAAAAATCCGCTCAATACGCCTGATTCGCCGTTGAGGAACCCATTCCTGGTTGGAGGGGGCCTTTTTGTTATCCTATTAGTGTCTGTCGCCTTGGACTCCATGTCCACGGTCCAATCAGGCAATATTGGGATTGTTACCGTTTTAGGCGAAGCTCAAGATGAACCGATGCGGGAGGGGCTCAACCTTAAATTTCCCTTCATTAGCTCAGTCCACAAGCTTTCGATTCAACCGCAGGCATACAATCCTAGCCAGCGGGTTGCAGCCGGTTCTAGCGACCTACAGCAGTTGAACTCGGAGATTCAGGTGGAGTGGAAGGTGGATGCCGCACAAGGCGCCGAGTTTTACCGTCAATTCAGGGAGCCCGGAAGTTTCCAGAGCCGGTATCTGGCCAGTATTATCGTAGAAGCGTACAACACCGCCACAGCCCGATTCACAGCTGAAGGGGCGGTAAGAGAACGGGCTCGGTTGTCGGAAGACTTTGCAGCGTTGGTCAGGACCAAGACCGAACAATACCCCATTATCATTACCCGCGCGACGGTGACGGATATTGATTTCAATCCGGAGTTTGCAGCGGCTATTGAGCAGAAGCAAATTGCCGAGCAGCGGGCGAAAGAGGCGGTTTTTCGGGCTCAGGAAGCGGAGCAAGACGCCCAGGCGGAAATCAATCGGGCTAAGGGAGAGGCGGAATCTTCGCGGCTACGGGCGGAGGCGTTGCGGCAGCAGGGAGGCTCGCTGGTGATTGAGGAACAGGCGGTGCAAGCTTGGCGGGAAGGGGGCGCTCAAATGCCGCAGGTGCTGGTGGTGGGTGACACGGCCACGCAACCGCCATTTATTTTCAATTTGTCCCAATAGGTTAGCTACCAAGGCTTTCAACTTAAAAAAGTCAATTTTCCTGGAATACAGGAGTCAGAAGACAGAATTCAGTTCCTTTCTTCATTCTCACCTCTGGCTTCTGACTCCCATCCTCACCAGATTGGGGGATGTTCAAAAACAAGGCTGATGGGGGCGACAAACAATCACCCCAAAAAACACATCTCCACGCAGACTGCACTAAAGTCAATCGCACTAGAGCCAATAGAGATGATAGCCATTGTGGTTCGTCAAGAAGGAGGCGACTAAAGATATACTTTATCCCGAGAATTCAAACAATTCCGCCATCACTTCGGCGCGGGTCATACCTGGGCGAATCCTCGGAAGATACAACATTTGAAGGAGGACTCTATCCAGGGAGGAGTATTCTGCTGTGCTTGTCCAACCTTGATAAAAAATGCTGTCCTGGTAACGGTTGGAGTCGGCCATTAATCCTAGGGACTGCGTGAGTTCTTCTCGAAGAAGATGCGATCGCTCTTGCTGGTTCACTTCAACAGTGGAAATGAGGATCCTAGCCTGCTCAATTGTGTAATTATTCCACCATGTCCAGAAGAAGCCATAGTTTAACGGACGATAGTTCGGTTCATAACGGTGGAACTCAGATTCAGGCACAAAGTAGATTTCTAAGTTGGGGTCGGAGGCATTTAACCTTATGTCAAGGCGAGTAAGTCTTTCAATGTCTTCGGTAACCCGTTGTAAGGCAATCAGATCTGCGTCGGTGGGGCGACCATGAACCCGAATTCGAATAGGCCCCTCCCATTTTCTGACACGAGAGGTGTTCGCGCCGAACTCAATCCCCAAAGCCACCTCGAAAAAGTAGTCAATCTGCTCGGTCGTAAATCCTTTGGAATTGATCTCGGGGGAATCGCCTGCATCAGCCAATTCAGCTAAATCGTCAGATAATCCCTCGCTACTGTCTGGCGTTAAGAAAGATTGAGCGGCCATCTCAAAGGAAAGGTGGTCTCTCGATACAGTCTCCGGTGCAGTATCAACTCGTTGAACCAGATCTTCTCGAATCCAACCTTGGACTCCATTACGCTGAAATTGAACGTAGTACCAGATGTATCCATTACTTCCCCTGATCTCACGGAGGATGTCAACCCGGTCGCCAACCAGACCATGATGCAATGCATCGTGTAGAGTTGATGGCCCTGAGCGCACATTGATCTGACTCGTGGACTCTCTAGCCGTCAAAAAAGCCGGACGAGCAAAGGTTGGCAATGCTTTCCCCAAACCAAGAATGGCCGATGTAGCGACAGATAGGACAATGCGATCCAACGGCAACTTCAATTTCATCTTCATAGGCTGGTTAGGCTTCGGATTTGAGGTGGCGTTTCGCCGCGATTCATCTCACTTTTCTGCATTCAATATTCAACACATCTGCAAACATTCGGTACAGTTTTGATGTTAGGGATATGATTATTTAGACACTCATCAGAAAATATAAAACGAGACTCTAGGCCCCTTGCGAGATAAGAGATTCACAAAAAGTCTGACGGTTCTCTTGGCGAAGACGAAAAACTAAAGAAGTCATAGTATGAATGCACTATGCCCCTGCCTGATGGATAACTTTATTATTTAGCCCTATTATTTAGCCCTTCAAACAAACATCTCTGCAATCTGAGCCAGTAATGGCTGGTTGCAGAGATGTTTTCCCAACTATAGCTTGCAGGTCATATACATGACCTGCAAGTTAACTTATCTAATCCAGCTAGAGGAAACCCAGTAGCCATTTGAAAGCTGAGACCAACCACCCGATGCTCGGCCGCTTAACCCAATAGACATTCCATTGGGCAACGCATCGATGACGCCGTATTCAAATCCCGGTCCCGTCCTCACATTCAAGTAACTGCCATTCGTGGAGACAAAGGCGCCACTGCCGCCCCCACCGCCGCCGCTTCCGCCGCCGCCGCTGATCCAGCTAGAGGAGACCCAGTAGCCATTTGACAGCTGAGACCAACCACCCGATGTCCGGCCGCTTAACCCAATAGACATTCCATTGGGCAACGCATCGATGACGCCGTA
>JASJDH010000115.1 GCA_030065175.1 Leptolyngbyaceae cyanobacterium MO_188.B28
CCGTCGATGTCAACGGGGGGAGCCGCGATGAAGGCGATGATAAAGCAAGTGGTGGCGGCTAAGAGAGTGGGGATCATCAGAACGCCGAACCAGCCAACATAAAGGCGGTTATCGGTGCTGGTGATCCACTGGCAAAACCGTTCCCACAGAGAAGCGCTTTCGCGCTGCTGTAGAGTTGTGGTCATGATAGATGATTCCGTAGCTTCAATTTCGTAGCTTCAATAATGTATGTCGGCGACTAGCCATAAATCGCCTTAATAAATACTATAATGTTTGCTTATTTTTGAAAAGTTCCGATTCATGAATCCCTACCGATTGGTTCGGCTTTTAGTCTTGACAAGTTTTCAATAGGGTGTAAACACTTACTTAATCAACGGGAAGAAATGCCCTACCGGACCTTGTCCCTGGCCAATTCTGAGGGAGTGCTGTAAAGCCTGAGTGACGTAGTCTTTAGCCTGACGCACCGCTACGGAGGCGGACCGTCCCATCGCTAGATTGGCGGCGATAGCGGCGGACAATGTACAGCCTGTGCCATGGGTATCTTGGGTGTCGACGGTGACGGTTCCGAGCACCTCTAAACGTTCCCCATCAAACCACACATCAATTCCCCTCAACTTCTCCGGCATCCCCCCTCCCTTCACCAACACCGCCTTCGGACCTAACTGATAAATCTGCTGAGCCGCCGTTTTCATATCCTCCAGAGTCTGCAGGGAAGTCCCACTCAGAATTTGGGCTTCATATCGATTGGGGGTTAACACATCCGCCAACGGAACCAAGGCGCCTCGGAGGGTCGCAATCGCCTGATCATCCATCAGCTTTGCCCCTGCACGAGACACCATCACCGGATCCACCACAAGATTTGGCAGCGCCAACTGCTTCAACTGAGCAGCGACAGCAGCGATGATGCCTTGATTCAATAGCATCCCGGTTTTAACCGCCTGAACGCCAATATCTTCCACCACAGCCGACACTTGGGCCACAACAGCCTCAGGCGGCAACGCATCTACCCGTAACACCCCCTGCGTATTTTGGGCGGTAATGCAGGTGAGCGCACTCGTCCCATGTACTTGATGAAATGAGAAAGTTCGTAAGTCCGCCTGAATGCCCGCACCGCCGCCGCTATCAGACCCGGCAATCGTCAAGGCGACGGGAATCGAAGCGATTACTGTAGAAGGCATAACCGTAGTTAGATAAGCAGCAACTCAGAAGCATCAAAAAAAACCAAAATGATAGGACGCATGGGCATGCGTCCTATCTATGCTTAATAGAAGAAATGGTTTCAGGAAAATTCTTTAGCGAGACCGTCGGCGCTGTAGAAACTCAGGAATATCTAAACCACCGCCCCCGCCAGACCTGGTCGAATTCGGATCAGCGTTAGAACTCATCGGAGGAGCGGTTAAGCTCCTTTTAAGAGGCGTAATCTGAGCTTTTGAAGCCATCGACTTAGCTTCCGCATTAAAGCCCGTCGCAATCACCGTGATTCTGACCTCTCCCTGCAAACGATCATCAATGACAGCACCGAAAATAATATTGGCGTTGGGATCAACCGCTTCGTAGATAATTTCCGCCGCAGAATTAACCTCGTGTAATGTCAGATCGCTACCGCCAGTGATATTGAAAACGGCTCCCGCCGCACCGTCAATAGACGCTTCCAGCAGAGGCGATGAGATGGCGGCGATCGCGGCTTCCCTCGCCCTAGACTTACCTGACCCAATCCCAATACCCATCAACGCCGACCCTGCATCAGCCATCACAGCTCGAACATCCGCAAAGTCAACATTGACCAGTCCAGGAATGGTAATGATATCTGAAATCCCCTGAACGCCTTGCCTCAAAATATCATCAGCCACCCGAAACGCCTCCTGGACAGGCGTTTGTTCTGAAATAACCGAGAGCAATTTATCGTTCGGAATAATAATCAGCGTATCGACTCGACTCTGCAGCGCCGCAATCCCTTCATCGGCTTGAGATGTCCGCCGCCGCCCCTCAAAGGTAAAGGGGCGAGTCACCACGCCTACCGTTAGAGCGCCTGTCTCTTTAGCCACCTCAGCCACAACCGGCGTAGCCCCGGTTCCCGTGCCGCCGCCCATACCCGCAGTAATAAAGACTAAATCCGCTTCTTCTAAAGTGGCGGCAATCTCATCCCGAGATTCTTCGGCCGCTTTCTGCCCAATGGCGGGATTGCCTCCGGCGCCCAAGCCCCGGGTTAGCTTTTGGCCAACCTGCAGACAATTAGTTCCAGAAGAATTGCTGAGTGCTTGGGCGTCTGTATTCACCGACCAAAACTCAATCCCGGAGACTCCGCTGCTAATCATCCGATTGACCGCATTGCAGCCGCCGCCGCCAACACCGATCACCTTAATCTTGGCAATACTACCCGGCACAATGTCACCGCCTTTAGCCGTTTCTCCTGACATAACCCTGGAATCTATGGATTGATCCAAACTATTCAGACCAGCATTATTTAGTCCAGAGTTGGTGAAGGGATTTGCATAGGAAACAGCATTGTTAACTGCCTCTGCTGATAAAGGAGAGGAAAATTGACTTGGGCTTTGCTCTTCTGCATCGCGATTGGTCAACTGATTAGCAGGAGGAATGGGAACTGCAGACATGGCCAAACAACAAAAAAACTCAACACCAACTTGCCAGACTCTGGATAGTTCTAGTCAACTATAGAGTAACTTGCATAAAAAACCAAACCACATGGTAATTAACAGGATTACTTAACAACAAGGTAGCCATTTAGAAACCTTAATACCATGATTAAACATAGAATCGTAAATCCTGTGAAGTTTACTGCACTATCCGTGAAAAAGCTTTCGCTTTATTGACTTAAACCCCAACAGTAGATGCCTGAGGTCAACCCTGCTCGCAGAAAGCTAGAGGATACTAACTTTACACCAACTTTCTCTTTTCAGTGGGGAGTTTTTGGGAAGCTCAAACGGCCTTCTTGAATATTCCTTCTTGAATATATATGAGCTGACTACCCTTAGAGCATCCAGAAAACAGGCTACAAGTAGAACCGTACTAGTGAGATTTTCAACTCAATGGAAACAGCCCATATTTAGTTAAGAGCCAAGAATAGCACAGATAGCTTTGTGATTAACCTTTTGTTAGGCAATTCAAATCGAATCGGGAATCAGATCAGGGCATATATCGAAAAAGTCTTCCCTCAGGGGGTTCCGGAAGTTTGAAGAGAGTTATCTGATGAAATCGGCGCAATCGGTTGAGTGGGATTGGTTAAATCGATATAGTCAATTTCTTTATTCCTGAAATGATTATTCATCTGTTTCTTCAGCTCATCCCTGATATTGCGCATGCGGTCCAATTCTGATAACTGCATCGGAAATTTCGACGTATATGGCCCCATGTGAACAGTCCCCAATTCTGTGTGCAGAATTAAATTATTGGGATCTCGCCAATCAATTTCCAGGACTTCAATTGGACTACGACTAATTGTCTGATACAGGGAGATCCAGGCAGAGCGATAGTTCTCTCGCATCCCCCTCACCTTAAGCGTGGGCAGGGACGACGCCTGTTCCTGAAACGTAAAGCTCTCATGGGGCATCCAAATTCCGTTGGCGTCGAGTAATCCCACCTGAGACAGTTGCGGCGCAGCGTTTTTTCCCTGTTTTGGGACAAGCGAGTCAGGCAGGGAAAGCGCTACCGGGCGCCGTTCCCGCACTCGAATTTCAAGCCCCGAAGGAAATATACGACGACTCACAATCGCTTCTGCAATGTGCGCTTGGGACGTTAGGTGGGCGGCGACAACCTGAGGTTTAACCTCTAGAAGAGATTGCGGATAGGCAATAGGCAATAGCGTGTGAATGGTCTCTGTAGAGAGCAACTGGTTCCCCTGAATCTCAATTTGCTCAGGACTTCGAATTAACCAAATGGGAAGCGTCGCCACCCAAATTAAACCCGCCGTTAACCCCGAAATAGCGATGGATCGCCAAAGGGTTTGTAATAGTTTGAATCGTCGCTGCCGCCGAAGTGATTGACGACGATCCAACAATTCCGTTTGAGAAATGGGTGCAAAGTCAGGCATCCCTATAGCCTAATAATAATGCCCCCCCATTTAAGCACCCTTTTTTGGCAGATCATGCATTTGGCTCGGAAGAAACCGACTGAATTATCTGAATCTCCTTTTGTAAATGCTGAAACCATTGACAAGCAATGGTTATATCAGTAAATGGAATCTCAAGTTTGGGGGGCGGGTCAGGTTGAGGGTGAGCGGCGTCTTTCAGCAAAAACGCGATAGTCGCGCGGCGGCTTTGAGTCGGGGGATTGGCAATATCCACCGGCTGATTATCCGCCAGTAGCGTTAACGTTTCCACTTGCCTAAGGGACAGGGTTTCGACCTGAATGGGACCTTGGCGAGTGGGGCGGCCCCAGGTGAGACACTCGTCCTGCTGCCCCAAAGCGGCGTAGATGTCATACTTTGAGCGCTGAAAGCGCTGAGCCCAGACTTTATACGCTTCAAGTTTCTGATATTCATTCCAACCAGCCCATGCTAGACCGATAAATACAGCCAATAAGGGCAACCAAAGAAGACCTCTTTCCATCGCTTAATGTGCAGTGACGTCATTATCAATCTTAGGAGCGAAAATTTTAAGTTTTAAGTTTTTTAGGTTTGAATTTTGAGCGCTGTCTTCTCCTAACAACTTTTCCCTAGCGGCTCTTAACGCTCCTCTGCCGCCTTTCCCTGATCCCAAGCCCCTATCTAGATAAGTTATCTTGAGGGAATATGTCCCTACTTTTAGGTTGCCTGGCTATGAGAAGGCTGTTGTGGATTGGGTTATTTTTTGTCGGGCTGGCGGCGGCGATCGCAGCCTTTCCTGGAATATCGAACCAGGGTGAATTTGACAGCCTACTGATAGACTTCAACGACAATTTGACCCCAACCCAAATTCAGACCGAGCTGCGTAAAGTGGAGCATGGGAATGCATTTCGTCTCAATAGTGAGTTCTCTGGTCCAGAGCGCCTGTATGTTGTAGAAGGCGATCGGAAATTGCTCAAAGCGTTACGTCACTCTGACTTAGCCAAGTTTACCGAGCATATCGAACCCAATTACATCTACACCACTCGATTCCGCCCCAATGATCCCGATTATGACAAGCAATGGAATCTGCGGGACATTGGCGTCGAATCGGCTTGGAATATTACGGCTGGCAAAGACGTTACCGTCGCCGTGATTGATACAGGGGTGAGCCGAGTTCCAGATTTGCAAAAAACTCAGTTCGTCCCGGGTTATGACTTCGTCAACGACCGCGAGCAAGCGGACGATGATTTTGGCCATGGCACCCATGTGGCTGGGACCATCGCCCAAACCACGAATAATCAATATGGGGTGGCGGGGGTTGCATTTGAGGCCAACCTCATGCCCTTAAAAGTATTGGATGAAACTGGCGCTGGCACAGTTTCGGACATTGCGGAAGCGATTCGATTCGCCGCCGACAAAGACGCCGATGTGATTAACCTCAGCTTAGGCGGAGCGGGAGACAGCCAGGTTCTGGCGGAAGCGGTGGAATACGCCTATCGTAAGGGCGTCGTGCTAATTGGCGCGGCCGGAAATGAAGGCCGTAATTCAGCCTCCTACCCAGCGCGCTACCCCCATGTGGTCGCTGTCGCCGCCACTGGACCGAGCGGAGCCAAAGCCGGCTACTCTAACTTTGGCGCGGGGGTTGATATTGCAGCGCCAGGCGGAGATATCCAACAGGGCGATCCATCCGGCGGCATTCTGCAAAATACAGTGAACCCTGCAACAGGGGAATCCGTTTTCGCCTCCTTTCAAGGCACTAGCATGGCGGCTCCCCATGTCGCTGGCGTAGCTGCTTTGATCAAAGCAGTCGGCGTAGATAGTCCAGACAATATTGTTAAGATTCTCCAAGCATCGGCGCGAACCGATCAAAACGACACCCTCAACCATTTCGGCGCAGGTCATTTAGACGCCGCCGCCGCTGTTGATATGGCGGATAAGGGCCAATTTAACTTCCGCAACTTTTTCCGGTGGCTACGGGAAAATGGCTATCTTAATCCTAAATTCTGGATTGATGGAGGACTGATCGCCTTCTGGCCCAAGGTGCTGATGGTGCTTGGCTCTTATCTGCTGGCATGGCTGTTGCGGGTCTATCTCCCCTTCGCTTGGGGATGGGCTTTGTCAAGCGGCTTAATCATGGGAAGTTGCGGTCTATTTTTCCTCCAAGGCGTCTATATCTTTGACCTGCCTCAGTGGCCTTTGCGAATGATGGGCAGTTCAATCCCTGAACTCGGCAGCGCCATTCAAGGCAGCCCCCTGTTAAACCCTCTCTTTGCGAGTGTATTGATTCCATTAGGGTTGATTGCTTTGTTACTGGGCCATGTCCGCTTGAGATGGTTCGCCATTGGATCTTGCCTGGGAGTCGCTGCCTGTCTAGCGATTAGCGCCATTGCCGATCCCGGCGTGATGTGGATAGGCCAGAGTTTAGCCGCTCGCTCGTTTCTAGCGATCAATGCGCTACTCTGCTACGGTTTAGCTTACTTAGCCGCTAAATCCAAGGTGCAGCCAGGATGAGTATTACCCTTGAAGGCAACATCAAACAATCTACGATAGGCATGGGCGCATGGACGCTGGTGACTCCCGCTGGAGAAACCTACGAAATTTATCGGGGCGCTCCTCAAGAGCTGCTTCAGGATGGCCTATCGGTCAAAGTCCAAGGGACCATTCGAGAAGATATTATGACGCTGGCGATGATCGGACCTGTCCTTCAAGTAGACTCATTTGAAATTGTCTCGTCATAACCATCCTCGAAGGCGATAAACGCCTAGACCAATATATTCCTTCATCACTTTGCTGACCTGGTTCAAATTCCTCGCGTCAGGGATCAGATTCAGGGCCCGGGCTTGGGGCGTGCTGGCGATCGCCTTTAGATTTTTCTCAGACACCGAAAAATCAGTCGCGGCGGGAATAACCTCAATGCCTTGTTTTTCAAAGATCAGCAAAGACCTGGGCATATGGAGCGCAGAGGTGACCAAAATAATTTGGTTGAGGCCGCGTTCTTGAAGAATCTGTTTGACATTAACCGCGTTTTGATAGGTATTCAGGGAAGTCGGGTCTTGCACAATCGCCTCAGGCGGCGCCCCCATCGACTCAGCGATCTCAGCCATATCCGCCGATTCAGAGGCGCCCCCTTCGCGCCAAGTAATTCGTCCCCCACTTAAAATCAGAAGGGGAGCTTTCCCCGCCAGATATAATCGAGAGCCATACAGAACACGATCGCCCGCATCCGTCATCTCCACCCAGGGGCGCGGAGGATCCGCTGGCAAAATCCCACCCCCCAACACCACAATCGCTTGCGCTGACGGAATATCTGCAATAGGCAAGTGACGCCATTCTAGCGATCGCGTCAAATACGCCGCCACCCAACCATTACTACTCGCCAATAAAATAATCAGCGCCAGCGCGATCGCGCCAGAAGCCCTGCGGGGACGCCGCCGCAACCACGCCAACGCTAACACTAACAACAAGCAAGACAGCCCTAGCGGATAGACAAATAAGGGAAGTAGCTTGGAAAGAAATAAAAACATTGGTCTAGTATTTTGTCAAGCTTAAGCAGACGGGTTTATATGGGGTAAGGGAGAAAGGGGAAAGGGTAAGGGCGCCCATTTCTTTTCCCCTTACCCCTTCGCCCTTACCCGTCAATCTTTGATTGACAGAACACTAGCGGCGGCGGCGGATACGAGACGATCGACGATGGGGGCGATCCAAAGATTTGTTGAAAAATGTTAACCTCAGCCCTGGCGGCCCCGATCGGCGTTTCGCCCGCTCTATTTCCTCCGGCGATCGCATTTCAAACGGCTCACCTCCAGGCGTCTGCCACCAAGCCAAGATCCATCCCCCCGCAATGCCGCCCAAAAAGCCAAAGAGAATGCTCAAGACCACAGGAAGCCCCAGGAAAATAAAGGTGAGGAGGAAAAATAGCCATACTTTTAGCCCAGCGGGAATGGCTTTATCAGCGATAGGAGTTTTGGACATGACGGAAAGGGGGAATAAATGAGCAAGGGGCCGGGGGAGGGGGGGATAGGGGAGATGGGGGGAGAGGAGATGGGAGAGATGGAGAGATAGGGAAGATGGGATAGAGAAGTGAGGGTTATAGGTTTTGGATGTTGGATTGGGTGAATGGGATCAACGAATTAATTCAAAAGCGTAATCAGATTTTGAGGTAAATCAGGGAGTGATCAGGTTTTGATGTAAATCACGATTTCCCAGCGGGAAATCAAGGTTTTCGGCCTTATCTAACAGAATTTTCTGAGCCTCTCTTCGTTTCTCCTACCTCCCCATCTCCTCATCCTTCCTATCCCCCCATCCTTCCTATCCCCCCATCTTCTCCCTCTCACCCCGCCCCTCATACCCCCGTCAACTGCTCAGCCACATCCCGAATAGTGTCGATAGTCTTAACGTAGGGTTGCTCTAACTCCAGAAAAGGGTCTAGAGTTTGTTGGGCCAGTACATCGACTGTGGCGTCTGCAATGTCGGCGGTTCGATGTTGGAGGCGAGCGCGCATAACGTCTTCGGGAGCTGTACAGTGGAGGATTTGGAGGGGGAGGTTATGGGCTTGGGCTTGGCTGATGGCGGCGTGGCGATTGGCTTGACGATCATACTTGGCGTCTAGAATAACCGAGTATCCTTGTTTCGCCAAAGTAATGCCTAAATTCAATAAGCGATCGTAGGTCTTTTGACTCATGGCGGGGGTATAGAGATCGGCGTCGCCCGGTTGGTCGAGGGGAACCCCTGCTAAATGCTTCCGCACGGCATCGGAGCGAATGTGAACGGCGCCGATACGCTTGGCCAGCAGCCGGGCGGTGGTGGACTTGCCCGAACCTGATAAACCTGACATGAGGATTAGCCGCCCTGCTTTAGGCTGAACATAGTCCCAGGCGAGTTTATAGTAGAGGGCCGCTTTCTGTTCTGCAGCGGCTTTCTCTTCCAGCGAAACGGAGGGATCGCCCAACATAAAGGACGTCACTTTGCCGCGAACATAAGATTGACGATTCACATACAGCGGTAAAATTTGTAATCCTTCCCAATCGCCGGTTTGTTCTATGTAGTGGTTGAGAAAGACCGCACACAAGTCAGTCCGGTGTTTGACCACCAAGTCCATGACGATATAGGCAATATCGAACATGACATCGACAAAGCGGAAGGGCTCGTTAAATTCAATGCAGTCAAACAACATTAGCTGATCCTGCCAAAGGCAGATATTGCCCAAGTGCAAGTCGCCATGGCAGGCTCGAATCCAGTTTCGCTGTGTCCGCTCGGCGAAAAGCGCCTGCTGTTCAGCAAAGAAGCGATCGGTGTAGGCCTTAGTCAGATCAAATTGAGTTTGGGTTTGGGGACCGCCAATATAGGCTTCGGTTTGCTCATAGTTTTGATCGAATGCGGGGCGAATTTTGGTGATTTCCCCGAAGGTCCGAATGTAATCGTTGGTGTCTGCTTTGAGGTGATAGGCTGCAACGACTTCCGCTAACTCCATCAAAAGGGCTTCTGTTAATTCCCCTCGCTCAAACAACTGACTCAGCAGCATCCCTTGAGGAAACTGGCGCATTTTAACGGCGTATTCCACAGCCGTCTCCTCTCCGCCAAACTGGAAGCGATCGCCCACTTGAGCGATGGGTAACACCTCTAGATAGAGTTGAGGGGCGCCCCGCTGATTAAGCTGCAACTCCTCTTGGCAAAAGTGACGCCGCTTTTCCAGGGTGGAATAGTCTAGAAAGCCGAAGTCTAAAGGCTTTTTAATCTTGTAGGCGTACTCTCCCGTCAGCAACACGTAGGAAATATGGGTTTGTACCAGTTGGATCGGTTCCACCGTCGGATGAGGATAGAACGCTGACTGAAGCATCTGTTGAATGATCGGCGGTAGGGAGGCGTCAACCATGGGATATGAGAAGTCAACTAAAAATTGCCAGTAAAAAAATGCCAGGAAATTCTTCCCGGCATCGTTAAGGTAGCCTAAAAATCGTAAGTTGTCGCTACTTATCAGTTGTAGGGAGGTAGCAACACTACGTCTCTAAGTACGACATCGCTTGATTAACTAGCCGCGTCTGCTGATTCATCGCCCTCCCCACCGGAAGAGGCTCCACCTTTCGGCGAGAGAACATTCACCACAAGGGCTTCGGGATCGCCGACTGCAACAATACCGGTCGGTAAAACGAGATCCTTTAGGAGAAGTACTTGCCCTAAATCTAAACTCGATACATTAATATCGACTGTTTCGGGGATATCGTTCGGGGGGCATTTAATCTTTATTTCAGTCAAAATCGTATCCAAGGTGCCGCCGCTATTCTTAACCCCTTCAGCCTCGCCGGTATAGTTGAGGGGAACTGCGACCTCCACCTGCGCTTGAGAAGCCACCGAGAAAAAACTGATATGGTAGATGGAGTTTTTCCAAGGATGTTTCTGCACTTCCCGCAGCAGGGCTTGTCCGTTCCAAGGCATGTCAGGCACCTTAACCTGGATCAAGGTGTTGTTAACAGAGGCTTGACGCAGGAGCATCTCAGCTTCTTTAGCATTAACGGTTAAGGAGACTGACTCGTCTCCATCATGACCATACAGGACCGCTGGCAAAAGCCCCTCGCGGCGGAGAGCTTTCGGCTTTTGGTCGGATGTCCGTTTGTTACATTCAATAGACAGTTCCATAGATATCCAATCCGATAGGAGAAAAACGACAATAGTTAGAAATTAAGGACGTGCTTCAACCGACAAAACAAGCAAAATCCTAAGACAGTCAGAACACAAAGGGTTGAAAAAACAAACAGATTAACTCATGGAAACTTGAGGCTTAGTCATGAGCGGCGGCGATCAGGATTCTATTCCCCCGCGTCATCTAAGCAACCTGAGACGTCGTAACGTTTTCATAGAGCAGCGCCCGCTTAGGCCCATGAATCGGGTCTTCCACAATAATGGTCTGATCTCGGCTAGCGCCCAGGGACACGATCGCAATAGGGACCTCCATTAGTTCCGCCAAGTACTTGAGATAATCTAAGGCCTGCTTGGGCAAATCATCCAACGTTTGGCAATTGGCGGTAGATTGCTTCCACCCTGGGAGGGTTTTGTAAATCGGCTTACACTGGGCGAACTGGCGGGCGTTTCCCGGCAAATCAAGGCATTGTTCACCCTCTAGCTCATAGGCCACACATACCTTAATCTGATCGAACTCATCTAGAACATCTAGCTTGGTAATCGCTAGACAGTCCAACCCATTGATGCGGACGGCGTAGCGGCCAATTACCGCATCAAACCAGCCACAGCGACGCTCGCGCCCCGTGGTGGTGCCAAACTCAGCGCCGCGATCGCGCAGCGACTGCCCTGACTCATCCGTCAGCTCAGTGGGAAATGGACCCTCGCCTACCCGAGTCGTGTAAGCTTTCGCCACGCCGATCACGCGATCGATCATGGTCGGCCCGATGCCTGTGCCGATACAGGCGCCGCCCGCTACCGGATTAGAGGAAGTGACATAAGGATAGGTGCCATGGTCTAGATCTAATAAAGTTCCTTGCGCCCCCTCAAACAGCACATTTTTACGTTGCTGGATGGCGTTGTAGACATGCAGTGAACTATCAACAATATGAGGACGCAGCCGCTCAGCATACTGAACGTACTCATCAATCACCGCCTTAGGGTCTAAAGGAGGCAAGCCATATAGCTTCTCCAAAATCCCGTTCTTATAATTGATGGTCCACTCGAGCTGATCCTTCAGCGATCGCAAATCCATCAGGTCAATCACCCGAATGCCCGTTCGCTCAGACTTATCGGCATAAGTGGGGCCAATTCCCCGCCGAGTCGTGCCAATCTTCTTACTCCCTCGACTCTCCTCTGACGCTTGGTCAATCAGCCGATGGTGGGGCAGAGTGACATGAGCCGTTTCAGAAATCAGCAGATTTTTAGTTGAAACGTTTAGGTCATCCAGCTTGTCCAACTCTGCAATTAAGGATTTTGGATCGATAACGGTGCCGCTACCGATGACACACTCTGTATCTGGATAAAGAATTCCAGACGGAATCAGATGTAGTTTAAACGTCTGATCTTTGACGACAACTGTATGCCCAGCGTTGACGCCGCCTTGGTAACGCACAACAACATGGGCCGACCGGCTGAGCAAGTCGGTAATTTTTCCTTTTCCTTCGTCGCCCCACTGGGCGCCGATGACAACGACGTTAGCCAAGGGATTTCCAGATTTTAAACTTCACACAAATGATCATTATCCTCAGGCAAGTCGCCACCTGTCAACTTTCATTCGCAATCTTCCATGCTATTCATACAGATGACATCATCGGCGATCTGCCCTGATCCTCGAAACACACTGCATAAGAAGAAACACAGACCATAGCTTGCGCTTAAAGCGAGCAATTCGCCTGGGGGAGAATACAGAAGTCAGGAGTCAGAAGATACTGACTGACAGCCTTTTAGATTCCGTATCGCCATGTATCGCCACCGAATTCCCCAGCATCAATTACAAACTCTCTCTGTTAGGAATCCGTCAAAAATCCATTGAACCGCCTGCACATCTCAGGCCAAGTGCGGTAAAACATATTAAATGACTTTTGTATTCTTTCTTAATATTTTCTTAATACCTGCGTTTATCTGTCTCACTTCACGCATCTTCCATTGAGGTTTCTACTATGACGCTCTATGCAGAACTGCATCGGCATTTAGGGGGATCAGTGGTCCCTCGGATTCTATGGGGGTATTTTCAACGGAATCGCCCTGAATTATCCCAAAAATTTGCCGACTACGCCGAATTTGAACAGTTCTACACCCAACCCCGCAATACCCTAGCCGAATATTTAGAACTGCACACCCTGGTGGAAAGCGTTCAAACTCAAGAAGCGCTCCCCTACTTTATCTATCGACTGATCCGAGGCGCCTACATTTTTGAAAATCTGGCCTATTTAGAGTTACGGTACACCCCTTACCTCCGCACTCCGGAACATCTGTCACAGACTGCCCGCATCGACGCCATGGCGCAAATTGTCGAAGTGGTCGGACGGGCAAGTCAGCAAACGGAATATCCCGTTATTACCCGCCAAATTCTCTGCATGCACTCCCGACTGCCTGATGCAGTCAACCGAGCCATCATCGACTTAGCCGCCCAGTATCCCGAATATGTCTGCGCCATTGATCTGGCGGGGGGAGACGCACAATATAGTGAGCGGTTGCCTGAATTCGTCAACCTCTACCAATACGCCCTTTCACTGGGCATTAAAACCACTGGACATCTGTATGAAACCAAAGACGGCTGCTACCCAGAACTCTTGCCCTACTTGATGCGCATCGGGCATGGCATCCAAATTCCTCTCCGCCGCCCCGATCTACTGAAGCAAGTCGCCGCCCGCAAACAGTGCCTGGAAATTTGTCCGACTACTTATTTAAAGACCGGAACCCTACAAGAAATTCATCAGCTTAAGCTGGTTTTCGACCGCTGTTTCGATGCCGGCGTCGACATCGCCATCTGCACAGATAATGCTGGGCTACACAATGTCCGGCTCCCCTTCGAATATGAAAACCTGCTAACCCATGATGTAATTGGCTTCGACGAACTCCGAGCCTGTCAAGAAGCAGCATTTCGCCACGCCTTCGCCTGGCCCCATAGCGAACAACCCAGTTCTCTATTAACGGGTTTGCTGCGGCAGCCACAAGCCGATCTAGGATCTAACGGGAATCGAGAAGCAGCTTTGCTGGTTTAGAATCGAGCGATTTGAAAGATGGGGGATAGATCTTAGATTTTGGATTTTAGATTTTGGATTTGATTTCCCTCCCCATCTTTAACAGACTTTCCCAACTGAAATTACCCACCGACTCACTAATACTGGATAATGGAAGGGTTTTAATAATTTACTGATCTCTTCTCTATTTCGACCTCAACTATGCGTACCCATTATTGCGGCCAACTCCGATCCGAGCATATTGGTAAAACGGTCACCCTCTGTGGTTGGGTAGATCGTCGCCGCGATCATGGAGGCGTAATCTTTCTGGACTTGCGCGATCGCAGCGGTATCGGTCAAGTCGTCAGCGATCCGGAGCGGACGCCGGATTCCTATGAACTAGCAGGCAGTCTGCGCAACGAATACGTGGTCAAGATCACCGGACGCGTCAGCCAGCGACCGCCGGAGTCACTGAACCCAAAGCTGCCGACGGGAGAAGTTGAAATCTACGCTGAGCAAATTGAGCTGTTAAATGCCGTACGAAAACAGCTGCCCTTCCAGGTTTCAACGGCTGAACCTGAGCCCGTACGAGAAGAATTGCGGCTGAAGTATCGCTATTTAGACTTGCGGCGAGAACGAATGAGCCAGAATTTACAGCTCCGCCATCAAGTTATCCAGGCAATGCGCCGCTTTTTAGAAGATCAAGAAGGGTTCATTGAGGTTGAAACACCAATACTGACCCGGTCTACTCCCGAGGGCGCCCGGGACTACTTAGTGCCGTCGCGAGTGAATCCCGGAGAGTGGTTCGCCCTGCCGCAATCGCCCCAGTTGTTTAAGCAATTGCTAATGGTCTCAGGCCTAGACCGCTATTACCAAATTGCTCGATGCTTTCGGGATGAAGACCTGCGAGCGGATCGTCAACCCGAATTTACCCAACTGGACATGGAGATGAGTTTCCTGGATCAGGAAGCCATCCTGCAAATGAATGAAGCGTTGGTCTGCCATGTACTGAAGACGGTAAAAGACGTCGATCTGCCCCAACCCTTTCCCCGCCTCACTTACACCGAGGCCATGGACCGTTACGGCACCGACAAACCCGATACCCGCTATGGGTTGGAGTTAGTGGATGTCTCGGATCTGATGAAGACATCAGGCTTTAAGGTTTTCTCTGGGGCGGTGGCGGCTGGCGGACTCGTGAAGGTGTTGCCAATTCCTGGGGGGAACGAGACCATCTCTAACGTTCGGATTAAACCGGGCGGAGATCTATTCAAAGTCGCCAGTGAAGCAGGCGCTAAAGGACTCGCCTATATTCGCGTGCGGGCGGATCAAGCCATTGACACCATTGGCGCCATCAAAGATAACCTCACTGCCGAACAAACCGCGGCGCTTCTGGAGCGGACTCAGGCGTCTGAAGGCTGCCTGCTGCTGTTTGCAGCGGGTCCTACCGATGTGGTGAATCCCACCCTAGACCGTCTCCGCCAAGCCATCGCCCAGGAAATGGAGCTGATCGACGCCACGAAAACCCATCTGCTCTGGGTGACTGACTTTCCCATGTTTGAGTGGAACGCCAATGAAAAACGGTTGGAAGCGCTGCACCACCCCTTTACCGCGCCCCACCCGGATGATTTGGACGACCTCAAAACCGCCCGCGCCCAAGCCTATGATTTGGTCTACAACGGCTACGAAGTCGGCGGCGGCAGCTTGCGGATTTACCAACCTGAGGTCCAACAACAAGTCTTTGAAACCATTGGCATGTCCCCAGAGGAAGCCAAAGAAAAATTTGACTTCCTGCTCGAAGCCTTTGAGTATGGAGCCCCTCCCCACGGCGGTATCGCCTACGGGTTGGACCGCTTAGTCATGTTGCTGGCTGGAGAAGACTCTATTCGAGACGCGATCGCGTTCCCCAAAACCCAACAAGCCCGCTGCCTACTGACCAACGCCCCCTCCCCAGTGGATAAGAAGCAGCTTAAGGAGTTGCATGTGTCGTCGACTCATAAGCCGAAGGGGGAGAAGAAGTAGGGAGAATTAAGCTAGGATAAATCCAAGCCCTCAGGTTTAGATAATGACAGCGATCGTTCTGCTCATCTTTATCCTAGGTTTGACTCCCCCTCTCCTCTCGGCCTGGATCAGTTTTAGAACTACTCGACGGGTGCAAAGGCGATTGGGTTTAACGCTTGAAGCTGCTCCAAATCCAACCTTACAGGCGGTCATGGAACGGCCTGTTGATGAACATTACATTGAGGGAGTGGGCTATATTATCGGCGATATTAGTTGCCGACTGAACGCCCATTCTCCTTATTTACGCTGTGCTGTCAATCCTTTTGGGCCGTGTGAGGATTGTCAACAGTATCAATCCGTCAACTTTAATTAATGTTGATTCATGTTGGGATAGGCCGTTAGTTGAAACTCATCCCCAAAGATTTCTTCCAACTCTTCTTCAGTCGGGCCATCTAGGTTCTGACTTGGTTTCGGTTTGTATTGGGCCGACGGAGAAACTTTTGCTGGAGAGGTGAAGAGATCATCTAAATTCAACGTGGCCAACTCTTCAATGTCTGCAATAGACTGGTCAAGCGGCGCCGTTTCTTCGGGCCTCAAAAGCGCCTCCAGATCTGCAACCAGTCCCGCCGTCCCTAACCCTAAGGCGGCTTCGGGTTTACCAACCAGATTCCAAATATCCTCGAATTCGGGAGGCATGGGCTCCGTCACCTGATTGCTCTCTCGCCCAAAGGCGGCTGGCTGGCCAGCAGCTTCTCGCTTAGACTGGCTGGATAGAGCAGCGGCGGACATCTCTACCTGAGATCCAAAGAGTTCTGCAAACTCAGCGATCGCAGGCTCGGTCAACTCTTCACCCACGGGTTCTGGCTGCTCTGATTTCGCCCATGTGTTTGTCTGTGCGCCATTGCTCTGTGGGATCGCAGGTTCAGTCGTCGTTTTACTGATAGGTTGCGATTGCTTTGATTTTGACCGCTTATTCCGCCCTAAATGGGTTTCTTTGAAGGCCGACGCCTGTTTTAACGCCTCGGGCTTGGACAGCCTTTTCTGCAGCGATGGGCTAGAGTCAGCAGCGCCAAACATTTCATCATCATCGTCTTGAAAGAACCCGTCGACCAGCTGCGCCGTTGAAGATTGGGCGGTGTCAAACGTGAATTCAACCCGCTCTGGCTTTATCGGCGGCTGGGGCAAGCTGACCGCCCGGTCTCTTCCTTCTGACAGAGAACCGTTCTTGGCAACCGGATCTTCTGTTCGATGGGCGCGATAGGGACGACTCACCTGATCAGACTGACCGGCTGACGACTGGTCAGCCGGTTCAAACCAGTCTAGGACGGGCTCCATTGAATTCACTAGGGAATCCTGGAGAGGTAAGGAAGCTTGAAAAGGAGAGGGTGAAGCTTGAGAATAATCAGACAACGAATGGGTTTCCGCCCTACTTCTCATCAGCTTCAGGGCAAACGCGATCGCCAGGTAGATTAAAGCAACACCGACCATGAATCCCATGAGTTGGTTTAAAGCGGCCTGAGTAATCTCCATTGTCATGATTGGGTGCTTCAGCGATTGAATAATGAGTCAGCAATTTACATGTCGTGCACCCTGGTGAGGTTAGTTAAGCATTGAGTCTCGGTAGATAAGGATGATGGAGAGATGGGGAAGATAGGGAGACAGGGGGAGTAGGGGAGGCAGGGGAAGCAAATGTAGAGACGCAATATATTGCGTCATATATTGCGTCTGGGGAAGATGGGGAGAATGGGGAAGATAGCGGGAGAGGATATTCACATCCAAAATCTAAATTCCAACATCTCCAAGGGGGTGATGGCAAAACTCAGAATTCAGAATTCAAAGCATTTGTTTATCTCTTAATTCTGAAAGGTTGATGCGGCAGGATTCAAGGCGACTCAATTAACTTCTACCGGGCTTCATACCTTTAACCGGACTTTATAAATTCCTAAATTTATTCATACTGACAGTCCTACTAACAAACACAGAAATCCACCACAGTACATGAAGCTACTATGATGGATTCCCATAGTCGTTGGCATGACGCCTGCTCCTTGTGAACAGGCGATAAGACGGAGCTATTTGCGAAAGCGTAAGGGGGATTCCCAATCAACTAAAAATCACTGGATTGGATGATGCCGCAGCCAATTCGACCGCCTGCATTGCCAGTGGGTTGACTCGTCAAGTCATCCGGATCAGCATGAAGAATCACGGCCTTATTGACGATGGAATAATCGTCAGCAAGGGTTAAACCTGGAATGGTGGCGGTCATTTCCCCAGCGCCATCGGCGTCGACCACAATATTCCCCAGATCACCAGCATGGGCTTTGGCGAAACCATCTTCAATTAAGTATCCATGCTTGACACCGGCTGGATTGTAGTGTCCGCCAGCGGAAGTCCCCCCGTCGGCGCAACTGCCTTTTGCATGAATATGAAACCCATGCTCTCCTTGGGGCGCGCCGATCAACGCCGCCTGAATTTTCAGCCCGTCCTTGGTTTCAGTAAATTTAGCCATCCCTAGTGAGGTGTCGGGGTTCGTTGTGCTACTAATAATGGCCTGGGCTGTGGGCTCTTCAGAAACTATGGCGCATCCAAAGATGAGGGTCAAACAACTGAGTAGGAGAGCGATCGCTACTTGTTTGAGGGCTTGAAAAGCACGATTCATCGCCTGTTAAATCCTAGAACACGATGTTTCGATTTTAGGATTTACTGTGGCGGATGCGTGGGATTGGGGAATGTCTGATATTAAGCTTAATTGTTCGGGGGGGAGGTAGGCGGTAGAGAGTAGGCGGTAGGCAGGGGTAAGAGACAGGCTGGCTTGATCTGCAAACCCCAAAACTCACCGATCACCTATCCCCTCCGGGGAGGGGCTCCGGGGTGGGTCTATCCTGGCGCTGGGACAGAGACCCGCCTGGCCCGTTAGATTCCGCTCTCAGGAGGGGGATTGTAGCGATTGGTCCCAATAGTTTTGAGTTTCGCAGAGCTGACCCAAGCTAGGCCATTGATCCGAACCCTTGTCTCCGGAACAGACGGATAGTTGGCGAAGGAATAATCAGCTCCATTGGATAACTTTCACTCATGACAAATGAGCCGATTTCTATCTTCTTTTCCTACTCTAGAAAGGACGAAAGGCTCATGCAGGAACTGGAACGCCATCTGAAACCCCTGAAGCAAAACGGGCGGATTTGCAGTTGGCACAATGGCTGCGTTACGCCTGGGGAAGAATGGAAAGAACAGATTAAGGCAAACCTTGAAACAGCCCACATCATTCTGCTGTTGATCAGCGTTGATTTCATCGAGTCTGACGATTGCTACAACATTGAGCTGAAAAAAGCCATTCAGCGTCACAAAACCGGCAATGCCTGCGTCATTCCGGTGATTTTGCGGCATTGCATGTGGGAACAGGTGTCAGTGGACGATATGCAGTTAGGGGAACTGCAGGCTCTGCCGAAAGACGCCAAACCAATTAGTAAGTGGGCTGATCGCGATGAAGCCTTTACCAGCATTGCTGAAGGGCTGTTTGAGAAGATTCGGCAGTTACAGGAACAACAAGAACAACAAATTCAGACGCCTCTAAGTTTGCTAAATCCAAATGGCAAGGCTTTCAAACAACAAGCGGTTCCTAAAGTCCGATCCTCGTCTCATCCAAAGACTCCAACAACGATCGCGCCAGAGCTGACAGCCAAAAATAGCGCTCAAAAGATAACTCAATCTACTAGACGCGTTTCCCCCAAGCTAAAACCACCCATCAAACACCCTTCAGACATCCATCGAGTCTCTAAATTTCCTGTACGGCCAACACCTAAACCTATCTCGCGCCCCCAAAAGAAACTTCAAAGAAATTCCCCAGACGAAGATTTGACCTCCGAAAAAGAGGGAATTACCTACCACAAACTGCGAAACTTGCTGAAACAAGGGAAGTGGAAAGACGCCGATCAGGAAACGGCGGATCGAATGCTAGAACCTATATTCGGCAGGTTGACTGAAGGGTGAGATATTTATGGAAAGTTTTTCAATTTCATCCATTGAACCAGAAGCAACCTATTGAAATTGATGTTCAGGACATCGACCATCTCGGAATCAT
>JASJDH010000116.1 GCA_030065175.1 Leptolyngbyaceae cyanobacterium MO_188.B28
CAACTCAGTCAGAGCTATATTCAAATCGGACACTTGGGCGGACGACGAGACGATCCGGATTACTTTGCACTGTCCGTGCTGAATGAGGTGCTGAATGGATTTGGCGGTCGGTTGTTCAATGAAATTCGATCGCGCCAGGGATTGGCTTATCTGGTGTACGCCTTCTGGGCTGCTCGGTATGATTACCCCGGGACTTTCATTGGCGGCGGTCAAACAGCCTCTGAAACCACCGTGCCGTTTATTCGTTCATTTTTTGGTGAAATTGATCGGGTTCGCACCGCTCCCATCACCCGTGAGGAACTTGACCGGGCCAAAGATTCCGTTCTCAATAGCTTCGTCTTCAACTTCCAGCGTCCGGCTCAGACCCTCTCCCGATTGATTCGCTATGAATATTACGACTATCCGTCTGACTTTGTCTTCCAATTTCAAAGAGGGGTCGAAGCCGCCACCATCGAAGACGTCTTGCAAGCCGCCAAAACTCACTTAAAGCCCGATCAACTGACTACTTTGGTGGTCGGTAACGCTGCTGAGATTGATCCTCCCCTCACAAACCTAGGGGACAATCTTAAAGTCACTCCGGTGGATATTACCATCCCAGAACCGCCGACAGCGGCTTGAGGGATTCCTATGGCTCCTCAACCTCGTAAACGCTTCGGCCAACATTGGCTGCGGAGTGAGAAGGTTCTGCACCAAATTCTAGAGGCGGCGGAATTATCCAAGGGCGATCGCGTTCTGGAGATTGGCCCTGGAACAGGCATTTTGACAAAATGGCTGGTGGCGTTAGCCAAGACCGTGGTTGCTGTAGAAGTCGATTGGGACCTCTGCAAAAAACTAACCCGCCAATTTGATCAGGTTGATCACTTTCTGCTGCTACAGGGGAACATCCTGGAATTAGATCTCTCCAAAGCGCTGGCCCCTTTTCCCAATTTCCAGACTCCCAACAAAGTCGTCGCCAATATTCCTTATTACATTACTGGCCCCATCCTGGAAAAACTCTTAGGGTCCTTTGCAACGCCTAACCCCTACCCCTTTGAATCAATTGTTCTGCTGGTGCAACGGGAAGTGGCTGATCGTCTCTACGCCCAACCGAGTTCAAAAGCCTTTGGCGCCTTATCCGTCAGAGTGCAATATCAGGCTGATTGCGAACTCATCAGTCCCGTTCCGGCTAGCGCCTTTCACCCGCCGCCCAAAGTGGAGTCCGCCATTGTCCGACTGCGGCCCCGGCTGACTTCGCCAGCCGCCGCTAAGCCCCAACTACTGGATCAATTAGTCCGATTAGGATTTGCCAGCAAGCGTAAAATGCTGCGTAATAATTTACAAAGCATCATCGAGCGAGACCGTCTGGTCGCCTTGCTAGAATCCCTTGCTATCAATCCTCAAGCCCGAGCCGAAGACCTCAGCGTTCATCAATGGGTGACATTGAGTAATAAGATGCAGGAGATGAGTTAAGCGGTTTCCGCCCTCGCTCTCTGCAATCCCTAGCCGATTGCCTCTACACACACCCATTACAGTCCTCGTCTTTATTCTTCAAACCTGCGTCCCACCATGCGTCTCTACTCCCTGCTAGCCTCCGCAAAAATCAATCTTTATCTGGAAATCATTGGCGATCGCCCAGATGGTTTCCATGAGCTGGTGATGGTGATGCAAAGCGTAGATTTAGCCGATCGGGTCACCGTTCGCAGTCTCGGGACCAAGGAAATTCGAGTCAGTTGCAGTCATCCCCAAGTTCCCAACGACAAGACAAACTTGGCTTACCGCGCCGCCGCATTGATGGCCGAGAAATTTCCCGACGCCTATGCTAAGCAAGGCGGCGTCGACATTACCATTGAGAAACAGATCCCGGTTGGGGCGGGGCTGGCGGGGGGATCCACCAATGCAGCCGCGGTGCTGGTGGGCGTGGATTTGCTATGGAACTTAGGCTTAACCCAGCTAGAATTGCAAGACTTGGGCGCCAAGTTAGGCTCAGACGTCCCCTTTTGTGTCGTGGGGGGAACGGCGATCGCCACTGGCCGGGGAGAAGAACTCGACTTCCTCTATGGCTTGGACAACCTCTATGTCTTGTTAGCGAAATATCGCAGTCTCTCCGTCTCAACCCCTTGGGCTTACAAAAGCTATCGCCAACAGTTTGGCGACGCTTATATTTCAATTTCAGATTCGGCCGGATTAGATGAACGGCGGCGCCGAGTGCATTCGGGACCGATGGTGGCGGCGATCGCCCACCAAAACGGACTCGAAATTGGCCAAGGCCTTCATAATGATCTGGAAAAAGTGGTGCTGTCTGATTACCCTAAAGTCGCCTATCTGAAGAAAACCATGGCGGCCTTAGGCGGTCTGGGCAGTATGATGTCGGGGTCAGGACCGACTGTTTTTTCTCTCGTCTCCTCCAGACAACAAGCCGAACAGATGAAGACCCAGACACTTGAGCAAATCAGCGATCCTGACCTCGACCTTTGGGTGGCTAAGTTCCTACCGACAGGCATTCGCTTAGACGACTAAGGGGATAGGGATTTGCGTAAAAATTAAGGTCTAGCCGCAGGGGTGGATGGGTGGATGGGTGGATGAATAGTGAAAGGATATTAACCTGCAACTCCGTTAACTAAGGATTTAACCCAACTGAGAATTGAGATGGGTTAGGCGAGTAGAATTTAAGCATATGGACATCTCCCGGACATCACCATGGCGGAATCTTCTCCTACCCCTAAAGCAGCTGAAACTGAAACGAAGCTATCGACATCGGTCCCCACAAAGCCTCTCAACTGTTTCAGCGGGGCGTTTGTTTCGGGTAGTTTAGCGTTGCTGCTGTATCGTCTGGCTCATTCAATCGCCATCACCTTCGCCCACAAACCTGTCACTTCTGATAACATCACGGTGCTTAAAATTTCCGTCGCTGTGCGGACGTTAGTGGTGGGCATGGTCGCCCTGGGCGCAGGCGTTTTTGGACTCGCTGCAGTGGGGCTCGCCGCCCTCGGCGTACAAATCTTAATTCAGCGGTTGCTGGGAAAGCGGAGTCCAGCTGATGAGTAACGCCGGACAAAATGTCGACTTAAGGCGAATTTCAATAATCTGATGGGATTTTCAGAGCTAGCCAATACCGGGCCTCTCAAATATTTTCCCAACAGTAGCCGAGCGATTCCTTTGAGGCGAGCATAACAGCGGATAGCCAAAAACTTAAGCCGGTTCTTTTTGCCGTCAGACAACGCATAAAGGGGAGTAAAAGCCAGTTTCCCATAGAGAAGATCAGCCCGATGGGATTTACTGAGCCGATTCTGATGATGTTCTGGATTAGGCAGCCCGCCGTGCTCTCCATAATTACGGAACGGCACATAGTTGCGGAAGCCGCGATCGCGTAAAAAGGAATCAATGTCAGAGTCCCAAGCGGAATAAGCCGTTGGCCCTTTGGTCGTCTCGATGGTCGCCGCATGGTCTAGAAGGTTCTGAGCGCTCTGGGGGGTAATGACATAAGCAACCAGCGAAGTGGAATACCCTTCCGCATAGCCATTGGCTGACACACTATAAATTTGAGGCGCACAGGTATAGAGCCAAGCAATGCCTAAGTTTTCAGACGACTCATAGGGGGGAGGCAACTGGCTGAAGTTATTAACGGGCACAAAGTCAGCTTCTACAATCAGCGTGGGTTTGTCCGCTTGCAGCGCCCGTCGCCAAGCCCCTTGATGATTCATCAAGCAGAGGAAACTGCGGGAGTAAGTCTTATATTCTGGCTGATGAGCTTGTCTCAGAACTTCACAGTCACACCCAGCTTGCGTTAGGGAATTGGTTAAATCCTGAGTCTCTTCTTGATAGGCCAAGATAAAGGTCTTACCCAGATGATCCGTTAAGCGGCTGAGTGTCAGAAGAGTCTCCATAGTGACAGCCATACAATTTAAGCGATCGCTAACAGAGAAAAGATACCTCAATTAGGCAGGCGTAGCACCCCCTGCCTAACAACCTTGATGAGCAATTTACAGCCGATTGATGAATTAGCTTGATGCCGTTTGGCGACATAATTCACCAAAATAGTTCTCATTTGACGCCTCATTGCATCAGATTATTTTTTTAGGTAGGATCGATAGGAATAATTTTTTAGAATTCAATCATTATTTATTTCGGCGTAATCAGAGTTTTTTCCACAGTAATGACCCAATCATTAACTGGCTGATTTTAGGGTATATACGCATTAAAAATTTGCTAAGAGAGTTATTTTCTTTCGTGTGTTCTATGGCTTTAATCCGGTACAGTTTACCGAAACAGAGAGGATGAAAACTAAAACAGTCTCATTCAGATTCCCCAATGACGTCATTGAGAGCATTGAAGCAGAGGCGAAGATAACCGGACGCAGCAAGACAAATATTGTCTTAAATGCATTAACACAAGCGTACGGATTTCATCGCCCTACGGAACCGACCCCCACCCTTGAACAAATTGAACGACAACTCAGTGAACTTCGAGGGCAAATCAGGAGCCTATCCCAAGAACGAGTTAACGCCTCCTACCAACCTGCCTATTTCGACGATCCGATTCAGCAGCTGACGGCAGGGCTCGACCATTTGATTGCTCGCCTTGAGCAGCTAGATTCAAAGCTCAATACTCAACTGTCGGCCCATAATCAACTGTAAAGGATTAGCGGAAAATTCGGACCTGCTTGAGCCCCTGCGCCAATTCGTTAGTTCATCTCCTGTTCCAACCCCAATCGCCCCCTAAAGATTGGCGGCGGGTCCGCTGTTCCTTGACGCAATAGACCGTGCACAGCATTGAAAGACGAGGCGTTCGCCATATTCAATCAAACGACTGGTCATATGAACGGGAATCTCTGTTCCATTTTTGTGGAGAAAGCAATGTTGAAACGCCTTGCTCCCTGTTTTATCTAATTCTGGAACGATGGCTTCTTCATATTGGACGGCAAATGACGGACTACTAATGTCGAGGAAGGAGCGATGACACAGTTCTCGACGAGTGTAACCCAACCTTCTGGACGCTTGTGCATTCGTTTCCAAGATTGCATGGGTAGACGCATCCAAACAGAAAACAAAGTCACCCGTCAACTCTAACAAAGTCCGGTATCGCTCCTGCCAATCTCGCAGCTCGGATTCGACCCGCTTATATTCCGTCATATCTCTAGCGACGCCAATAATCCCGTCAAAAGTGCGATCACCCTTGAGCGTCGGGGTTAGCACATAGTCATAATGCCTTGTTTCCCAAAGCTGGGAAATAGAGAACTCACCACTACTAGCCGTTCCATGGGCAAGGGCTTTTTCCAATTGGGGGCCAAAACACAATACAAAATCTGAAGGCAGAGCCAGCTCAGACAGGGTTTTACCCAGCAATTGACCCCGCTCTCTCCGCCACATCTGAGCCCCTGCTGGATTAATGTATGTGAATCGACCTCGGCGATCGCACATAAATACAGGATCGATCACTAACGCAAGGATACTGTCAAGCAGCTTCGTTTGGGACTCACGATACAGCTCAGCATCTGGAAAAGATGAACGCGCCTGTAAAGCCAACATTTGCTGCTTCAGTTCATCCAGTTGCTGTTGAAGCGCCTCAGGCGTTGCAGAAGGCGGCGCCGGCGCTGGCAGACCATAAACTTGCGCCAACGCTTCAATAATCAGAGTTGTTTTTCGTTTACCGGTCGCCTGAGTTTGGGCTTCAATCGCCTTGACGATCGTATCTGGAAGCCGAAAAGATACAGTCTTGGTAGCCATAAGTGAACAATGGGGAACACAAACAATCTCAGCAATCTTCAATGAAGACAGGCGCCAGTCGAAGGAAGCAATCAAGCGCCACAGCACCGTACTGTGGCGCCTCAAGCTCGCACCTCTAAAGTTACGGAACTTGATTAACGATCAGTCAATTTGTTAACCACGGCAGGGTGACGGCTGAGTCGGTAAAAACCGACCGTCTAGACCTATCCCGATACCGCCTAAACCTTCAACCCGCCGAAGAATTGCTCACGCATCACGCAATGCGCAAAAAACCCGCGCCGTTGTACTTAGTTTACGCAGGAATTTCACCATATTACAAGTAACAAATAATACCTAACTTAAACTTTACCATCATACATAAATCCATAAAGCCTCTATGAGGCGATTCTGACTTCCTAGCCCTACCAGTCAGAGTCAACGATTATGAAAACGCAATACATGAATTGCGTCTATATGCAATTCATGAATTACACGTTATATTAGTAGTAATACAAAGCACGATCGCGCTCCATGATTTGAAGTTATCCGCGATTCAACAGGGTGAACTTGATCGATACATTTACCGAAGGCAACTCCTCCAAGGTCAAAGATATCAGGGATGCACGCCACTAAGCCTACGAGAAATGGCTGAATTGACATTGCCAAATACATACTGAAATGGCCAAGGCAGGCGCTGCAGTGGGCGGCCCCACCGGTCTCGAAATACTGACCGGCGGAGGATCCCAAGCTGCACAAAGGGGTTGTAAACAAATCATTTCCGAATCGCTCACGGCCTGCCAAAACTCAAAATGGGACTGGTAATACTCCAATTTAAGCTGCGGTTGGAGATGTCCGCTGACGCCGTCTGCTTCACCATCGCCTGACCTGGGTACTCAATTTCTACGCCTCCCAGGTCTAGATTTTCCCGATTCTAGAGGCATTGCAATTTGAATTGCTATGATTCACGACTATCCTGAGACATCCGTCATGACCGCCAATTCCCGCCCAATCGGTGCGCCCCCTTCCTCAGAGCCATCAGAAAAGGTAAAACTACCACCCTCAAGCCCAACTATTCCCGCTGATCCATCCCGATCTTTTAACCACTCTATGGCTAACGGTCAGGCGACTTCATCGCATATGGGGCAAACACCATTCCCAGGTTTAGCCAAATCCCAGTCCCCTATCGTGTTAACACAAACCAGCAGGTTGCCAGCCCTCCAGTGGTTTTACAACTTATCTGTGCGGCGTAAGCAAGTTGTAGGGTTATTTACCGCCGAGGCGATCGCCATTTTAGGCTTTGTCGGCGTCAGCTCTTTCCTGATGATATCTGGCGGTCGAACTCAATTAATCAACCAAGTCCTAACTGAACTGGCCGTCCAAGAAGCTCAATACACCCTACAAATGGAGCAACTAGGGTTGGGATTCCGAGGGCAATCTGATAACATCGCCCTTACCCAGGCGGCTTGGGAATACATCCAAAATCGTTCGGTAACAGCTGAAACCGCTGCCGACGCCAGACAGATTCTGCGGAATGAAACCGCCGCTCGGACACTGGAATACGCCACCTTAGTGAGCGTCGATCGGCGTATTATCGCTAACGCAAATCAGAACCGCGCCGGAGAAGTGTTTGATCCAGACGGACTGGTGGGTATGGCCCTCGCCGAATCTCGTCCGATTCAAGCCAATACCGTTGTGCACTGGGAGGAATTACAACGAGAGGGGTCCGCCTTACCCAAAGACTTCAACAATCAAGACGCCTTGATCCGCTACTCCGTTACCCCCATCAGGGCTCCTGGCGAAAACCAGGCGATCGGAGCCCTGGTTGCAGGTGAAATTCTTAGCCATAAACCCTTCCTACTAGAGGGAACGCTGGCGCCGTTCAAACCAGGATACAGCGCAATCTATCTGTACAAGCCAAACGGAGAATGGCTTTTAGCCGCCTCCTTAGAAAAAGCTGATGCAGCCCAGACGGTGGCCGTCAACACGCCTCTCTCGGATATGGTTTTGCTAGACAAAGCAGCATCCGCTAACGGCCAGCCCATCGTTCAAACTGTCGCCCAAAACAGGCTGCGCTACACCATGGCGGCTAAGACGTTACTCAACGTTAAAGGCGACCCCGTAGGCGTTTTGGTGCGCGGCGCAACGTCGACAGAGCTGACTCAACTATTCCAACAAAGTCTGCAGTTACAACTTGTTGTGGGTGTCCTGAGCATCTTCGCAGGCTTGATCATTGATAGAACCTTGGGACGTTCTATTTCTAAACCCTTGAGTCACCTAAAAGGAGTCACTCAGGAATTTACAGCGGGAGATCAGCGCCCCCGAGCAGAGGTGTTTACTCAAGATGAAGTGGGGCAAGTCGCCCATGATTTCAATCAACTTGCCGATACCATTGTGGCCTTTGAAAAACTATTGCAGCGGCAAACCCAACATCGGGACAACGAATCGAAGCAAACGCGTCTATTGCTAGAAGAAGTGGCCCGTTCCACCGTCAGGCATCAACAGGATCTAGAAACTGTCTTCCAATCAGCCTTGGAAGGAACGCGCGAACTTTTGGGGATAGACCGGGTCCTGATTTACCGCTTTCTACCAGACTGGAGCGGCTATATCGCCTCCGAATCCGTGGGTCAACATTGGCCCAGGGCGCTGAACACTAAAATTGAAGACCCCTGTATCCCAGCATCCCTGATCGACGCTTACAAAAATAGCCGGGTCGCCCCCATTAATGATGTCTTCAAAGCCAATCTCCATCCCGATCACCTGAACTTGTTGCAACGGCTGCAAGTCCAGGCCAATCTCGTCGTGCCCCTTCTCCATGAGAATGAACTCTTTGGGCTGCTGATCGCCCACCATTGCGCCGACGTTCATGAATGGCGACTAGACGAAATTGATTTCCTCCGGCAACTCGCCGTTCAATTAGGCGTCACCCTCGATCGATTAGCTTTACTCCAAAAGCGAGAAGCGGACGTCAGGCGGTCTCGAATCCTCAAAGACATTACCCTGCTGATGACCCAAGCAGAGACCGTTGAGAGCCTCTTGACAGCGTTGCCATTGGATCCAGTTCGACATGCGATCGCCGCCGATCGAGTCTTTGTATATCGCTTCGATCCCGACTGGAACGGGTCCGTTATCACTGAATCGGCAGATCTCCATTGGTCTTCCGTCCTCGACGCCAACATCACCCCCCCTTGGTTCGGCAAAGAATATGTTGAACAGTATCGACAGGGTGAAGTTCTCGCTATCTCTAACCTCTCCGAAGCCAGTCTAACCGATTATGATCTTCAGCAACTCGCTCCTTTCTCCATCAAAGCAACTCTCGTGAACCCGATTCGCAAAGGCGATCATCTGATGGGTCTACTGATTGCCCATCAATGTTCCAACCCTCGTCAATGGGAATCCTCAATTATTGACTTTTTTAATCAGGTGAGCAATCAAATCGGCATCGCCCTAGATCGCTACGAATTATTGCACCAGAGAGAAACAGCCGCACAGCAAGCCCGCTTACTCGCAACGGAACAGCGCGGCCAAAAAGAAAGGCTGCAGCAACAATTGATTGAACTGCTTAGCGACATTGAAGAGGCGTCCCGCGGCAATCTTACAGTTCGAGCCGACGTCACCGCTGGCGATGTCGGCACCGTCGCAGATTTTTTCAACTCCATTATGGAGAACTTGCGGCAGTTGGTCACCCAGGTGAAGCAATCAGCTTCTCAGGTCAACCATGCCCTTGAGCAAGACGAAGCCGCCATCCGTCAGCTTTCAGATGAGGTGTTGAATCAAGCCGAAGAGACGACTCGGACCATGACCTCAGTGGAGCAAATGACCCTGTCTATCCAAACGGTCGCTGACAGCGCTCGTCAAGCCGCAACGATCAGCCAAACCGCCGCCGCCACTGCAGAAATCGGGGGGGCCGCCATGGATCGAACCGTCGACAATATCGGCAGCCTGAGGACTCGAATCGGCGAAACCTCCAAAATGGTCAAAAACTTAGGAGAATCATCCCAGCAAATTACCAGAGTCGTCGCCCTGATCGAAAAAATTTCTCTTCAAACCAACTTGCTAGCCATCAACGCAGGCATCGAAGCCGCCCGCGCCGGGGAAGGCGGCCAGGGATTCGCTGTGGTGGCGGAAGAAGTAGGCGGTCTAGCCAGTCAAGCAGCCGAGGCGGCCCAAGACATCAACCGTATTGTGGAAACCATCCAACTGGAAACGAGTCAAGTAATAAAAGCGATGGAGGAGAGCACAGACCAAGTGGTGGAAGGCGCCCAAGTAGTGGAAGAGGCAAAAGGGAGTCTTGAGCAAATTGTAGAGGTCTCCCATCAGATTGACGAGCTAGTGCAATCGATTTCTGAAGCAACGGTATCTCAAACAGACACTTCTCGATCAGTCATGAACCTGATGAAAGCCATCACCCAAGTCTCAGAGCACACCGCCGCAGGATCCCGCCAAGTCACCCTGTCTCTCCGCCAAACCCTTGCCGTTTCTCAGCAATTACAAACGGCGGTGGACGCCTTCAAAGTCAGCTAGCATAGGCCAGGCAAACGGGGGACTAGGAGGCGGATCAGGGGCAGGGGAACAATCTAGGAAAGGCCGTTAACGGTCTAATCCTTGATCAGATCGCGGGCGGAACATTCAAAGACGAGTTGATCCCGAAATTCTATCAATCGGCTACTGATTTCAACTCGGATTTCTTGGCCATTTTTGTGGCGTAGCGTATGTTCAAAGATACCGCTACCCGTCTTCTCTAATTCTGTGACGATAGCTGCTTTATAGTGCGCCGCCGCCGCTGGCGAACTAATCTCAAAAAAAGACTGACGAAAGATTTCCTTACGGGGATATCCTAACCGTTTTGAAGCTTGCGAATTCACCTCTAGTATTTCGTAAGTTGACGCATTGATAATAAACCGCAAATCATTCGCTAACTCAAATAAATGACGGTATTGCGCTTCGGCGTCACGCAACGCTAATTCCGTTTCCTTGTATTGCGTCATGTCTCTGGCAATGACCACAAAACCGCTGATACTGCTGTCACTCTCCAAAATCGGATTCAGACAGTACTCATAGCGCCTCGGCTGGCTTAACATCGGCAGTTCAAATTCGCCTCGGCTGGCTTTTCCGTACATCAAAGTTAGTTCCAGCTGCAGTCGGAGCCGTTCTATCACCGGTGGCGGCAAATTTAACTGCTGAAAATTTTCCCCCACCGCTTTGCTGCGCTCCATCCCTAAAAGACGCGCGCCTACCCGATTCATATACACAATTTGTCCTTGGCGATCGCACACAAAGATAGGATCCGGGACCGCTGAGAAGATCTGATCAAAGACCTGTATTTGGGCTTGAATTCGGGCGACCAACGGTTCTGCATCTCCATTCAGGCCCTCCCTAGAAGACACATAGGATTTACCTATCTTCAAATTGGTGACTTGCTGCTTCAGGTCGTCCAGCTGCTGTTGAAGCATAGTGGGCGTTATCTGGCGTTGTTGCGGTGAGGGCGCTAATCCATACGCTTGCGTAAGAACCTCGACAATCAGAGTCGTTTTATTCTTACCCGTTGCCTTAGCATGCGCTTCAATGGCTTGAACAATATTTTCTGGAAGTCTAAACGATACTGTTTTACTGGCCATGAATCGACTGCACTCGCTTGATGAATCAGCACAAAAATCAAAACATCAAAGAATATAAGCTCACTTCACAGTAAAGAACTTCACTGCATTTGAACCGCCAAGGACATTCTGCGCCTACAAACTTTGCAAGAAAAAAAAGATAGATAGATATACCAATGAATTTCATCTAGACAGCGTATAGAAGGGAATATAGGGAAATTTTCTATTAGAAGTCACCTGATATCTCAGTAAATAATCGTAGTTCCTTATAATACTGACATTTCTATCACAAAAACATATCTGTAATACATTTCGAGAAAAAGAACGATACAACCATCCACAGGCCAAAGCACACAACCACCGCTCTTAAAATACTACCCTTGAAGGCACGGTCGAATTGCGAACAATCTTGACACCCTCAACGTCTTATTCTTATGAAGAAAATCCCCTAGGTCAGACAACCCATGTAAAGAGACCTATGAAAACAGCATAGATTAATGAATCTCGCTGAAATCTGACTGAAAATTGAGCGTTCAATCAGAAGACCTTGACAATTTGAACCAGTCTAGTCATCTTCTCACCTCACTTCCCTTAACGAAAAAACGCCTTACATTGCAATACAAACATCTGTCAGGACGCTGTCAGTTTTTCTCTCGGGACACTGTCAGTTATATCGCTACTGTCTGATCTGAGAAAATCACGAAAACCCTTTATCGCTCCATACAAACCATGAAGTTTTTAAAAAGGCGGCATCATAAACTATTTTTGAAATTCATATAGGGTTGTCTATTATTCTGACAATCATAAAAAATAAAGCCTCAAAAATTACTAACTACAAGAATTAGGATAATAAAAATTACACCAATACATTTATCAGATTATTAATTCATTTTTGTATTGACAGAAACATACCCTACAAAACATATTCATTTCGTAACACAAGAAAGACAGCAAGCGACATCATTTAACCTCTTCTCTCAGCCTGATTTTTATTCTTACTTTAAATAGAATTAATAAGTCTTTATTCGTCTTTTATAAACCCACGTTGATTCATTTCCTATCTTTGATAAGATCATCTTACTAGGTGAGGCATAGCTTTAATTAAGCCGGGGATGGTCTCATCAAATTAAGGATGCGCTACCACTCTTCAAACTCAGCATCTATTTATTCGAAATCCACTCGATTTAGGGTCGCCGTCTATCTCCCTCTAGAAGTTGAAACCGTTATTCCTGAAGGAATTAGCCATAGAAGATACTTTCTAAAGTCAGAAATTGTTTCTGGAAATTAATAGCTACATTTGCTTATCCGCAAGCAAGTGATTGCGTTTCCATGAGACGTTCACCAAATTTTTGCATATCATCTTTTTCTTTTTTTGTCAATCTTCCATTGTACAGACCCAAATAATTTGAAAGAGTCAATTCAAAAAATTTGATTATAGGCAGTTAGGAATCTCAGTTTATTTGAAACTGACCAGTCGGAGAATAGCATTTGAACCCTATTCAAATAGGCAATCTCTAACCGCAAGCGATGTCCATTCTTTCACCCTGGATAAAACACATCGCCCCTTAGGATATGAGAGCGCTAAGGCTGGAAATTCTTGCTGATTTCCTGAAACCGCCTCAGAAGTCATGAATATATGAAGACGAATTGACTTCCCCAGCTTTCAAGCGATTGACGTCATAGTAAAGCCTTGCGCCCTAGCCATTGACTTCCTGAATAGGCATTTCCAACTTTATCCGCAGATTTCTATGAGCCCAGTCCCCATGGCTAGCTATCAACCTTCTCAAAAGTTACAACCCCTGAGTCTCCTGGCGCAGTTCACTAATCGCCGAGCCAGTGGTTGTCTAAAAGTCTCTACGGAGTCAGCCATCTGGTCGATTTACTTTGAACGTGGAAAACTTGTTTACGCCTCTAATTCAGTCAAGCCATTTGACCGTCTCGATCGCCAACTCCGACGTCTTGGAGCCCAAGTCCCCACCTTGGGAAGCGCAACCCGATTGCAGATGCGCCTCTTATTCGAACCCGTCGAAGAAGAACCTGACAACGTCGGCTCTGATTATCAAGCCATTTGTTGGTTAGTCGCCCAGCAATATTTGCACCCTAACCAAGCCGCCACCTTAATTGGAGAGTTGGCCAAGGAAACGATGGAGCCCTTCCTCCTGATTCGCGAAGGATCCTATGAGCTGATAGAAACGGAAGCCATCGCTCAAATGGCTAAATTTTGTCAACTGGACTTACGGTCCCTCGTCGAATCTTGCCATAACCAACTCCAACAAAGGCGCGTCACGGGACAAACAACCCAGTCAAGTCCCTCTTCCCAGTCAAGTCCCTCTTCTTCAGGCGTATTACAGCGTCATCAAGCCCCCCCTTTGACCAATGGGTCCCAACCCGCTCCCACCGCTCAACCTGGTTATGGTTTGATGTCAAACTCGCAGTGGGAGCCCCCTAAGGAACCCCTGATTGAAGCCTCAACATCAACCCCGAAAAAAACTTATACCATTGCTTGCATTGATGATAGTCCCACGGTTTTAAACACTATCAATAAATTTTTAGATGACACAAGTTTCACAGTTATCACCATTAATGATGCGGTCAAAGCATTAATGCAAATTATCCGTAGCAAACCTGATTTAATTTTGCTGGATGTTACTATGCCGAATCTTGATGGATATGAGCTATGTGCGCTCTTACGTCGGCATCCCGATTTCAAAAATACTCCCATTGTTATGGTAACTGGTAATACAGGTTTGATTGATCGCGCTAGGGCGAAGTTAGTGAGAGCTTCGGGATACTTAACCAAGCCTTTCGAACAATCAGATTTGCTCAAAATGGTGTTTCAGCACCTGAGTTCCTAAACGGGGAGGGAATGTTCAAAGTGAGCTGAAAACCTAACTGAGACCTAAGCAATCAACAGCTTACTCTTGTGCGCCAACAGCACTAGATTTTATGTTAACGGGTTGAGAATTGAAGCATGGTTACTACAAAAATGGGCAAAATTTTACTGGTAGAAGATACCCTTTCCGAAATGGAGTTAATGAGTCACTATTTGCGTGAAAGTGGATATTTAGTGATTAACGCCAACACAGCCCAAGAGGGTATAGAAAAAGCGATTGAGCAAAAACCTGACGCCATTGTGACCGATGTGGTGATGCCAGGAATGAGTGGATTTGAACTCTGTCGAAGCCTTAAGAAAAATCCCAATACCGCCAATGTGCCGATTGTTATTTGCACGTCTAAAAATCAAGAAATCGATCGTCTTTGGGGTATGAAACAAGGCGCTGACGCCTACGTTACTAAACCCTTCACCCGCGAGCAACTCCTCCGCGCTGTCAAATCAGTCTTGGTATGAATTCATGAACACTTCAGCGCTCACCGTAAAAAGAGATCGGACTCAACCCTCGATTGGTGAGACCTATCTAAAGATCCAGTTAGGCGTCAAAACATCCGCTGTTATATCAACCAAACATGTGCAAGAGGCTTTGGTTCTGCCAGCAGACCAATTGACTCCAATGCCGAATATGCCTCCCTGCATGTTGGGATTAATTAATCGGCGGAGTCGCGTCCTATGGGTGGTTGATCTGGCGCAAATCTTGGGGTTATCAAACCCTGAGACCAGCTCTCAACAAAATAGTTTAGTCCTGCTTCAGGTCGGCTCTATTTCGCTCGCATTGCTAGTCAAGCAAATTGAGGGTATTGCTGGTTTTGCCGCAGAGACTATTCAATCTCCGCCGGGATATGTCACCTCAGCCTTGGTCCCCTATCTGCGGGGGTGCATATTACAACAACAGGAAATTCTTCTGGTGCTTGACGCCGAAGCCATTATTCAATCCCCCATCCTACGCAATCATTGAATTTCCTAATCATAATTGGCAATTCGTTCATTCACTCCCGCTTCTAGGTGACCCTTTATTTACCCGCTTATATATATGACTACGCAATATCGCAGAACATCCAACAGCAATAAGCCTGACCTGAATGAATATAAGACTAGCTTTCAATCCAACTTAGGGAATGCTGAGGATGAAAGTTCACTGTCCCCATCCTCCGCCTATCGAGGGTCGGCCAGCAGCGCCCCCCGGGTTACCCGCAGGAGCAAAGTTCCCTTTGGATATTGGTTCTATAACCTATCGGTGCGGCAGAAGCAGTTACTAGGTCTCTTCACCTCTGAGGCGATTTCGATTCTGGGTCTAGTGGGCGCCAGCTCATTACTAATTATTTTTGGCGGCCGCGCCCAACTCCTCAACCAGGCTAAGTCTGAGTTGGCGGTCAGCAAAATTCAATACAACATTAAAGTGGATCAAATGGGGTTTGGCTTCCGGGGGCAGTCAGATAACCTGGCCATTATTGACGCGGCTAGGTCCCATGCGGCTGGACAACCCCTCTCGCCCGTCACCGCAGAGACCGTCAAACAAATCCTCCAAAATGAAATCTCCGCCCGGAATATTGAGTACGCCACCCTAGTGGGTCAAGACCTACGGATTATCGCCAACGCCAACGCCAACCGCACAGGTGAGCGATTTGACCCCGAAGGGCTGGTCGGCACAATGATAGCCCACCCTCGCCAAATCAAAGCTAGCGCCATTGTCAGCTGGGCTGAGTTAGAAAAAGAAGCGCCGCCCCTACCCGAAGGCTTTTCCAATCAAAACGCCCTGATTCGATACACCGTTACCCCGGTGAAAGATCCCGCTACCGATGGGGTTATCGGAGCTTTGGTTTCGGGGGATATTGTCAACCAAAAGCCCGCGATCGTCGAAAGCGTCCTCGACTCATTTGAAAGCGGCTATAGTTCGGTTTACGCTTATGAACCCAATGGCGAATTTACTCTGACAACAGCCTTAGACCTGGGTGATAGAATCGATATCGATCAGGCTGTCCCCAATCGGCGTCTCTCCGATGAAACCCTGTTAGACCGGGCTGTCAGCCAACGGGCTGGCCCCGTTACCCAACGGTTGACAGTGGGCGATAAAACCTACACGGTCGCCGCCGAGGCCATCTCTAACTTTAAGGATGAGCCAGTTGCGGTCCTGGTGCGCGGCACCTCAGAAACCAATCTGAATACGCTGATCTTCAATAGTCTGAAACTCCAATTTCTGATCGCGGGTTTCGCCTTGATCGCAGACGTATTGCTAGCCGGGTTATTAGGCAGATCGATCGTCAAGCCTTTGCGGATGCTGCAAGAAGCCAGCCGACAATTTAGAATGGGCGATCGCCGCGCCCGCTCGGATATCTTTTCTAAGGACGAAGTCGGCCAGGTGGCCCATGCCTTCAACCAACTCGCAGATAGTATCGTGAGTTCCGAAGCCGCCTTGAGGCAACAATCCGTTTCCCAAAGCATCTCTGCGGAAAGGGCCAGACTGTTAACCGCCCTCACCATTCGGATTCGTCAATCCCTGAATCCAGACGAAATTCTCAATACTACGGTTGAAGGAATTCGCGAGGTGCTCCAGGTCGATCGGGTGGTGATTTATCGGTTCTATCCCGACTTCCAAGGCGGCGTCGTCACCGCAGAGTCCGTTGCGCCCGGCTGGATGCGGGCGTTGGGCAGCGACATTGAAGATCCATTACGGTCAGAAGCGCTCGAACGATTTCGCAGCGGCCGGATCTCCACCATTGAGAACCTCAATCAAGCCAATCTGACCCATTGTCACTGCGAAATTCTCAAACGACTCGAAGTCCAAGCCAATATAGTCGCCCCCATCTTGGTGGGAGAAGAGCTGATGGGACTGCTGTGCGCCCACCAGTGTTCTGGTCCCAGAGAATGGGAAGAAGGCGAAATCGACCTGATTCAACAAGTCTCAACCCAAATGGGGTACGCCCTAAGTCAGGCCAACTTGATGCAACAGCAGCGCGCTACTGCCGATCGCGAACGTCGCCTCAATCAAATCGTTTCCCAGCTGCGGGACTCCCTAGATCCCGACCAAATCTTCAGCGCCGTCGTCAGGGAAAGTCGGCAGGTTCTTGCCGCGGACCGGGTCATCGTCTATCTCTTTGACCAACATTGGCACGGCACCGTGGTCGCCGAATCGGTCGGCTCAGGATGGCCCGCTGCACTGGGCGCTCAAATTGACGATCCTTGTTTCGCCAATCGGTTTGTTGAGAAATATGAACAAGGTCGTGTACAGGCGACGGAAAATATCTATAACGCCGGTCTCACCGAGTGTCATCTCAAACAGTTGGAGCCATTTGCCGTCCAAGCTAACTTAGTCGCCCCCATTTTGAAGGACGGCAAACTCTTAGGGCTGCTGATCGCCCACCAGTGTTCCGCTCCCCGAGCCTGGAGCGGATTAGACATCACCTTCCTAAAGCAAGTCGCCACTCAGCTAGGCTTCGCTCTTGAGCAGGCCAGCCTATTCGCCCAGTTAGAACAATCGCGACTTGAAGCTGAAGCCCTATCAGAGCAGCGGCGTCGACAACAGGAAATGCTGCAAATGCAATTGGTGGAGTTGCTGGGCGATGTAGAAGGCGCCTCTCAAGGAGACTTAACGGTGCGGGCTGACGTAACCGCTGGGGAAATCGGCACTGTCGCTGACTTTTTTAACTCGATTATCGAAAGCTTACGGCAAATCGTCACCAAGGTTAAGGAGTCCGCCAGCCAGGTTAACTCTTCTCTAGAGAATAATGAAAGCGAAATCCGCCGTCTGGCGGATAACGCCCTCAAACAATCTCGCGAAACCACTCAAACCCTTGATTCTGTAGAACAGATGACGGATTCCATCCAACAGGTGGCGTCTAGCGCCCGTCAGGCAGCAGCGGTCGCCCGTTCAGCCTCTGAGACGGCTGAACTGGGCGGGTCAGCTATGGACCTGACGGTGCAAAACATTCTGGGCCTAAGGGAAACCGTCGCTGAAACCGCTAAGAAGGTGAAACGCTTGGGCGAATCGTCCCAACAGATTTCCAAAGTCGTATCCCTGATTAACCAAATCGCGATGCAAACCAATTTGCTGGCGATCAACGCCGGTATTGAGGCCGCCCGGGCTGGCGAAGAAGGTCAAGGCTTTGCGGTAGTGGCGGAAGAAGTCGGGGAATTGGCCGCCCGTTCTTCAGTCGCGACCCAAGAAATCGAAAGAATTGTAGACACTATCCAGCGTGAAACGGGTGAAGTGGTTGATGCGATGGAGCAAAGCACCATGCAGGTGGTAGAAGGCACCCATCGGGTTGAGGATGCTAAGCAGAGTCTGACCAAGATCTTGGAAGTCTCGTATCAAATCGACCAGTTGGTGCAGTCTATCTCAGAAATGACGGTGTCTCAGGTGCAAACCTCTGAAGGGGTTTCCCGCTTGATGAAGCAGATTGCCCAGGTTTCTGAGGAAACCTCCCATTCCTCTCGCCAAGTTTCGGGGGCGTTACGAGAAACCGTTGAAATCGCCCAGGAATTACAGGCCTCAGTGGGAGCGTTTAAGGTCGGCGACTCAATGTAATTTTTGAATTTCTATCCGTTTTTATTGGGGCGCTAACCAGACTCAAGCATCAAGAGGGCGGTATTTGGGGGCAACTACGGGATATCTCAAAAAAGAAGAATTCCCCCCTCTGTTCGGAAAAAAATCAACTCTACTTTACCCACATCTACTGGCTAGATTGATGTCACAAGACAAGGAAAGCGAGATCCGGCTTCAATTTCTTGATGAAGCGCAGGAATACCTGGGGACGTTGGAATCGGCCATGCTGGGCATAGCCAGCGGCATTGATATCGACAAAATTAATGCATCGCTTCGGGCCGCTCACTCGATTAAGGGGGGAGCCGCCATGATGGGATTTCAGACCCTGAGTGAATTCGCCCATCGATTGGAGGATTCCTTCAAGGTCTTAAAAGTGCAGAAAAATTCGGTTGAGGTTGATCCAGACCTAGAGCAACTGCTGCTAACTGGGGTGGACTGCCTACAACAAGTTCTGACTTTCGAGCGCCAAGCCGCCGGGATTGATCCCAATTGGTTAGAAACCCAGGCCAATCCTATTTTCGAGCGGTTATACGAACGACTGGGGGAACCTCAAGCAGAGGACGCCCACTCTATGTTGTCCCCCGAAGACGGGCATGACATTATCCCCTTACTCTTCCAAACTGAGGTAGAGGGCTGTCTGCAGCGCCTCGAATCGGTCTTAGACGAGGCGGCGCCTTGTCTTAAGGAGGAAGTGGACATCCTGGCGCAAGAGCTGGGGGGATTGGGTGAAATGCTCCAGCTCAACGCCTTTACCCAACTCTGCATGTCAGTTGCTCAACACCTAGCGGCGGCCCCCCCCGACCAGGTGGAAGCCGTGGCGAGGGCAGCGCTTGAGGTCTGGCGACGAACCCAGGCCTTAGTCCTAACGGGCAACCTGACGACTTTGCCGACAGCTATCGAGGTGCCGGGGCTAACTGCGATCGCAGATGCGCCAATGTCGCCCCCATCCGAAGATGTCTTTCCCGACCTGGTTGAACTGGCCGACCCGCCTGAACTCGCTCCATTCGACATCATTGTCTCGGATGACATCACTGT
>JASJDH010000117.1 GCA_030065175.1 Leptolyngbyaceae cyanobacterium MO_188.B28
CCCCCCCCCCCCCCCCCCGCCCCCCCGCCCCCCCCCCCCCCCCCCCCCCCCCCCCCCCCCCCCCCCCCCCCCCCCCCCCCCCCCCCCCCCCACGGCCAACCCCGGGGGGCGGGGGAGGCAGGGAAAGCAGGAGAGGCAGGGGAAGCAGGGGAGCAGGTAGGTTGGGTTGAACTTGTGAAACCCAACAGGGGTACGGATTGTTGAGTATCGCTACTGCTCAACTCAACCTATATATTTAGCACCGTAGGATAGGCAAAGTGAGGCGTGCCCATCTCTGGATGCACAATTTGGATGAGCAAAGTGGAACACGTGGTTGATTGAATAGGGCAGGTAGTGATGAATACTTTGATGGGCAAGGTCTAAAGCCCTTTGCCCATCCTACGCTCTTCCCCATCTCCCCCATCTTCTCCATCTTCCCCATCTTCCCCATCTCCCCCTACCCTAAAGGGATGGCACATCGACCCAGCTTCCGGTCTCGTTCGACTGATGAGTTAGGTCCATCAGTAGCTGAGAATAAACCCCTTCTCGGATGGAAGGCGCACTTGGGTTTCCCTGGTCAATACAGTCAACCCAATGGTTGATGACGCGAATGAAGGGAGCTAACCGGCCATCTGGATAGGTTTTAGGAAAGGCTAGGCGTTGGGGAATTTCGAATTCTTCGAGGGGCCCGCCTGCTTGACTGCCCTGTAGGGTGAAGCCATGGACATAGTCTTTCTGGTTGCTGCTGCCGAGAATCAGAGAGCCGCGATCGCCATACACCTCTAACCAATGCCCTCGTCCTGCATAGGCGATGGAGCTGAGGGAAATCTGGCAGGGGACGCCATTGTCTAGCTCCAACCAAATGCTGCAGGTATCATCGGCGTCAACGAGCTTGAGTTCGCCAGTGGTTGGATCCGGACGGTGGGGAATGCTGGTGCTCAGCCGGGCGCATAGGCGTTTAGCTGGACCAAAGAGCCAAGCAATGTAGTCAAATGTATGGGAGCCGATGGCGCCCAGCGCGCCGCCGCCTTGGTCTTTACGGGCATACCAGTTCCAGGGGCGGGTGGGATTGGCTCGACTGGAGGCCAACCAGTCAATTTTCACCAGTCGAGGTTGTCCCACATAGCCTTCGTTGAGGAGTTCAGCCAACCGCTGCCAAGCGGGCACAAACCGAAATTCAAAATCAAGCACCGCCACTAAGTTCTGGGATTCAGCCAGGTTTTGGATTTGTTTGGCCTCAGTCACAGAAAGAGCAGTGGGTTTTTCCAGCAGCAAATGCTTACCCGCCTTGAGAACTGTTTCAGCCATCTGCTGATGCAGAAAAGGAGGCGTCGAAATGCTCACAGCCTGGACATCCGGCAGCGCCGCCACTTCCTCGATGGTTTGGCAAGCATGGGGAATGCCATGGGTTTGCGCGATCGCCTGCGCTTTTTCTCGATCTCGGTGATAGACCGCCGCCACCTGAGTTCGATGATGCGCCTGGAAACCCGGAATGTGAATTTTCTGACCAAAACCTGTGCCTACTACGGCGACACCAAGCGGAGACTGAGTCATTGTCATGTTGTTAGCACTATGGGGTAATCCCCATTTTCCCTTCAGCTTGAACGGTTACGAATGACCTCAATACTACGACATAATTGCACTTTGTTTGATTTGTTCAATCCGTACTGAACATTCAAAAAATAATGGACTAAAATTAGGAGAGAGTCGTTAACTAGAATTTGAGTTGTTCAAATTCTTTGCATGTGAACACAGAAAGTATGTGAACACAGAAGGTGTGTGAATACGGAAGAGCGTAAGTTTGAGGAAAAACACTTTATTGAGGAAGTGGGACTGTTGTTTGAAATGGTTGGACTCCCTCGAATGTCAGGTCGTATTTTGGGCTGGCTACTCATTTGTGATCCGCCCCATCAGTCAAACTCTGAGCTGATTGAGGTGCTGCAAGCGAGTAAAGGCTCCATCAGCACAATGACTCGTTTGCTAATGCAGATCGGGCTGATTGAGAAAATTAGTCTGCCAGGGGAACGGCGAGACTATTTCCAGATTAAGCCTAATGCTTGGTCTCAAATCACCAAGCAACGTATCTCTCAGATCAAAGCCTTTAGAGAGCTGGCGGAAAAAGGGCTGACCCTGATCGAAGGAGCAGCTCCTCAGAAGCAACAGAGATTGGTCGAAATGTTTGATATCCATGCCTTTTGGGAACGTGAGCTACCCCTTGTGGATGAACGTTGGGAAAAAGAGCAATGGCAAAAAAGACACCAAACACTAACGCCTAATTCCAAGGATGAAGACTGCAATCAAGATGCCTCTGACGAGTCCCTTGATTGACTAACGATAGTGCGTGAAACACGATCGCATCTCATTTTCATAATAAATAAACAATTCCTGCCTTGCAGCTACCAGCCTCTGCTCTAGCTGAAGGCTTCCCGTTGGCGAATCACCCTCAATACCTGTCAACCCCCATCCAGCCATCCAGCCGACCTCCATTCCCCTATTCCCCCTCACTCTCTACTCCCTATTACCGCCCCCCATTCCTTTACAAATCAAGCCATGCAAATTCCTCTAATCGGTAAAATTGGCAAGCCTGTCAAACTATCTCTGTGGTGGCTTGGCCCGATTGCATTCGGCATATTAGGAGTCAGCGCCGCCGCCATCGCCATTACCCGTAGTCGGACGCCTCAGTATGATGTGGCCGAACTGACAACGGCAGTCGAGGCCAAAACGATAACCGTACGGATCCGGGCCAGTGGTAATGTGCAACCGATCCAAACGGTCAATCTGAGTCCAAAGACTTCCGGTATCTTGGATGAATTGTATGTTGAGCAGGGCGATCGGGTAGAGGCGGGGCAAATCATTGCTCGGATGGATAGCGATGACCTCGAAGCTCAACGGATGCAGAATCTGGCTAATTTGGCCGAGGCCGAATCCCAACTGAGGGATGTTCAAGATGGCGTCGACCCTGAAGAAATCGCCCAGGCCGAGCTAAATTTCGCCGCCGCTAACGCCCAAGTTCAGGATGCTCAAGCAAGACTTGACTTAGCTAACGATCGATTAGACCGAAATCGAGATTTACAGGGTAGGGGCGCTATCTCTGAGGATGAACTCAATGGCTATGTGAATGAAGCCCGGAGCGCTCAGGCGGGTTTGGCGCAAGTGATCGCACGAGCAAAGGAAGCCGAACAGAGATTACAGGATCAACGCCGATTTCCTCGCCCAGAAGATCTTGCCCAAGCGGAGGCTAGGGTTAATCGCGCCCGAGGTCAACTCGAAGCAGTCGAAGTCCGGCTTCGAGATATCTTGATTCGGGCTCCCTTTGCTGGCGTAATCACCCAGAAATTCGCCACTGAGGGCGCTTTTGTTACTCCAACAACTTCAGCGTCTGAAGCTTCTTCCGCCACCTCTAGCGCAATTGTGGCTCTGGCGAATGGCCTGGAAGTCTTAGCAGAAGTGCCCGAGGCGGATATCAGCCAAATCAAGCCAGGCCAACAGGTGGAGATTGAACCCGATGCGCTGCCAGACCAGATCTTCCAAGGTAAAGTTCGTCTGATTGCGCCGGAGGCGGTCGAACGGCAGAACGTGACGCTCTTTCAGGTGCGGATCGAGTTGTTGTCTGGTCAAGAGGTGTTACTGTCCAATATGAACGTGAATGTCGCCTTCATCGGTGATGATTTGGATAACGCACTTGTGGTCCCCACCTTTGCTATCAATACCCAAGAAGGTCGACCCGGTGTCCTTGTACCTGACAAGGGAAACCGTATTTGCCTTCAACCTATCACCTATGGTCAACAGTCTGGCAATCAAATCATAATTTTGGAAGGAGTTGAAGAGGGCGATCTCATCTTTCTTTCACCCCCACCTGGCCAGGAATCAGATAAGTACAAGCTTTGTCGATAACCAGTCAATACTTTTCGTGATGCCTTTAATCCAATTTCACTATGGATCTAACTGAAAGTCTAAAAATGGCGTTTAAGACGCTCACTGTCAACAAACTCCGCAGTGGCCTCACCATGTTGGGAATTATCATCGGCAATGCGTCCGTGATTGCCATGGTGGGAATTGGCGAGGGCGCCCAAAAATATATTACAGAGCAATTGCAGACCCTCGGTCCCAATGTCATGTTCATTATCCCGGGCAGCCGAGAGACCCGGGAATTGGGGGGCTTAGAGGTGCCGCGCAACTTAGTTGTGGCGGATGCGGAAGCGATCGCATCTCAAGTGCCGTCAGTGGTGGGCGTCGCCCCGGAGTACAGCACCCAGTCTCTGGTGATTTACGGCAATCGGAATGCCAACGTCAGCGTCATTGGCACCAACGAAGACTTTCCCAGAGTTCGGAGCTTTGAGGTGGCCCAAGGGCGTTTCATTCGAGAATTAGATCTAAATAGCCATAGCCAGGTAGCCGTATTGGGCTCCTCTTTAGCCGAACGATTATTTGATCAAAATCTACCGTTGGGGCGCCGAGTCCGGGTGAAGGGCGTTAGCTTTGAGGTGGTGGGGGTGCTCAAAGAGAAAGGATCTAACCTAGGATTAAATTACGACGATGCAGTCATCGTTCCCATTACCACTTTGGCCAGTCGACTTGTGGGGCGACGACGGTCTCCCTACGGCATTGAGGTCACCTATATCTCGGTTTCGGCGAAAGATCAGGAGAGCATGAAAACCGCCGAATTCCAAATCACCAACCTGTTGCGACTACGCCATAAGGTGAGGAACGGCGATGACTTCTTTATCAATAGCCAAGACACCCTGCTGACGATCGCCAACACCATTACCGGAGCCTTGACCCTAATGTTGGCTGCGATCGCCAGCATCTCTCTGCTGGTTGGCGGCATCGGCATTATGAATATCATGCTAGTTTCCGTTCGCGAACGCACCCAAGAAATTGGCCTCAGAAAAGCGATCGGCGCGTCCCAACAGGATATTCTGATTCAATTCATGATCGAAGCCGTGATTCTCTCAGCCGCAGGCGGCGTCATTGGCACCTTGGTGGGCGTCAGCGGCATTCTCCTTATCAGCGCGCTGTTTCCTTTTGAAGCAGGCGTCTCCATCATGGCTATTGCTCTCGCCGTCAGCGTCTCAGGCGGCATCGGCCTCTTCTTCGGTGTTGTCCCCGCCAGACAAGCCGCGAAGTTAGATCCGATTGTGGCGCTCAGAAGCGCCTAAAATTTTGGATTTTGGATTTTGGATTTAATCTTCCTCCCTATCCCACCATCTCCCCATCTCCCTCATCCTCTTAAATTCTGAATTCTGAATTCTGAACTCCTCTTCCTCCCCATCTCCTCCATCTTCTCTACCCTCCATCTACCATCTCCCCTCATCACTGCTTAAAATAGGCGTGTGGGCAATGCCTAACCCTACGCTCCCCATCCTCCAGAGACGCAATATATTGCGTCTCTACATCTTCTCCTCTGCTCCCTACCCACCCACCCATCCACCCATCCCCCATCCACCCATCCACCTATGAACACTCCCCTAATCTCCCTCCAAAATATTTATAAAATCTACGGCTCTGGTGTGACTGAAGTGCGGGCGCTTTCGGATGTTAGTTTGACCATTGAGCGCGGTGAATATTGCAGCATTATGGGCCCCTCGGGGTCAGGGAAGTCTACGGCGATGAATGTGATCGGATGCTTGGATAGTCCGACGTCTGGGAAGTATTTTCTGGACGGAGAGAATGTGGCGAATTTAGAGGAGAGGGAATTAGCCCATATCCGAAATCGTAAAATTGGATTCGTGTTTCAACAGTTTCATCTGCTATCCCAACTGACAGCGTTGGAAAATGTCTCCTTACCGATGGTCTATGCAGGAACACCGCCAGCTGAGCGTCAAAAGCTGGCGGCAGAGGCACTCGATCGAGTAGGTTTGGGGGAGCGAATGAATAATAAACCGACCCAGCTTTCCGGCGGTCAGCAGCAGCGGGTGGCGATCGCTCGAGCTATTGTGAATCGTCCGCTATTACTGTTAGCAGATGAACCCACCGGCGCCTTGGATTCCCAAACTACTCAAGATGTGATGGCTATCTTTGAGGCGTTAAATCAAGCAGGCATTACCGTGGTGATGGTGACCCATGAGGCAGAAGTAGCGCGTTTGAGCCATCGTGTTATCTGGTTCCGGGACGGTGAGGTTTTGAATGACCATCTAGCCCCAGAGGAGATTGGTCAGGTGACCGCTGTCGGCTGATAGGGACTGAGCAAATTCGCCATCTCTTGCTTCGTCCGAATATTTCTCATATGCTTCTTCACAGTGTTCAGACTAATAAACAGCTGGTCTGCAATCGCTTGAAAGGTATAATCCAATCTACGCAGCAACCAAACCTCTGATTCTCGGGGCGTCAAACCATACTGTTTAGTCTCAGCGATCACCGTCCTTTGCATAGATTGATAGCGGTCTTCTAGGATGACAAGTAAGCAAGGTTCGTTGAACGCCTCTAAATCGAGCCACCGCGCCCGAATGCGAAGCGCTCTTAGCTGCTGGGTTCTAACTTCAGATTCTATAATTACAGGCTGATTTGGATAGAAACCTCTGCTCTCCTTGAGAGTCTGACACACCTCCCAGATTTCTTCAGGAATGCTGTTTGACTTTGGTGAATGGGAGGCAAGAATATGGCAGATTTTACGAGCATTATTATTCGCATTGATCCATTGACCCTGCTGAGTCAGGATTAAAACTCCGTCGATAAATCCTTCAATCAAACCTTGGAAAAAGGTGGTTTTGGGTAATTGGGCGGGCAGCTGGGATTCTTTCAGATTAAGCTTTTCAATGTTGGCTTTAAGGGAAAAATCTACCTCTTGAATATAGTTAGTGCTCAGAGACATTAGCGTATCCTCTCAAATAACGCCTTGGGATAAGAACCGTCGTGTCTTACATCAAGGTGGGGCTCGGGAGCTGTAGGCTGGCGCTTAAGCCCGTACTCAGAACTCTATAGAGTAATCGGGAAGAACTCGGGATAATGATTTACATAGCGACTAGGAAATACCTACGCAGTGAAGTTTGCAGACTAGATGAATGTATTCATGCCTGCTTATTGATCGCAGTCTAGGTTGAGCTGGCTTTGCGCGCCGATTAGTCTCCAATTCCCCTCCTAAAGAGTTTCTGGAACCTCCCCACGAGGGAATCACAGTTGGAAATCAGGACTTCTGATAGATTGCATTTTTTTGATTGCTCAACTCACTTACCTCAGTGTGATACTGCGCCTAAGGTTTCACCAGTGAAGATGAGAAGTTAAATCGATAACTTAGACTCCAACTTAAACTCAAACAGGACTGAGTCGACCTAATCCTAATGGTTGAGCAATTTTCAAGGCTTACGAACCCGAGTAGACAGGTATCAGACAATTTATGCCTTAACTGGTCTTAAAATTCAGACAGAGTGTTTTAGTCCCTAAATTCCTCCGCTCAGTATGCCTAGCTTCCAAAAACGGTCAAAACGCAAGCGGGGAGTGTTTCTCTCTGAGGAGGGTTGGCGACGTCTGCAAACGGCGATAGAGCAATCAGCAACTGAAGCGAATGGTGGACGGCCCTATACTCTAGAAGATTTGAACGAACTGACCGGACTCAGCACCAAAACACTCACCAGAGTGCACCAGCGTAAAACGCCTGTAGACAAGCGATCGCTAGAAGACTACTTCGGCGCGTTTAATCTTGCGCTCACCCCGAATGACTATGTTCAACACACGGTGGCGGCGGAAGTCTCGAACGAACCGCCTATTCCCCTCCAACAAGATTGGGGGGAAGCGCCTGACGTTTCAACATTTTACGGGCGCAGCCAGGAGTTAGCGATGCTGGAACGCTGGATCCTCCATGATCACTCTCGGTTCGTGGGGATATTGGGTATGGGCGGAATGGGTAAAACGGCCTTAGCCGTGAAAATAGCGCAACAGATTCAAACCCAATTTAAGTATTTAATCTGGCGAAGTTTGCGGAATGCTCCTCCGCTGGAAACCCTGTTAAGTGAACTGATCTCATTTTTATCGGAGGGGCGGGAAAACCAAACCGACATCAAGACTTTGCTTCAGTGCTTGCGGGATGCTCGCAGCCTGGTGATTTTGGATAATGTGGAGACGATTTTGTCGCCCGGGGAGTGCGCCGGACAATACCGGCCGGGATATGAAAACTATGGCGAACTGCTGCGGGTAATGGGGGAAACGGCCCACCCCAGCTGTCTGATCCTCACTAGCCGCGAAAAGCCTTCTGAACTCGCAGCTTTCGAAGGCGTAGAGTTATCGGTTCGCTCACTGCAACTCAGGGGGATGGCCTCAGCCGCAAACGCACTGCTCCACGCCAAAGGGCTGTCGGGGTCGGGCTCTCAACAGCAAGCTTTGTGCGATCGCTATGGCGGCAATCCGCTAGCTTTGAAGATTGTCGCCACGTCAATCCAAGATTTATTTGGCGGAGACGTTGCGACGTTTCTCTCTCAAGACGTCACGGTTTTCAACAGCATCCAGAGACTTCTCGACCAACAGTTTGAGCGGCTGTCGCCTCTAGAGCAGACCATCATGTATTGGTTAGCCATAAATCGAGATTGGACAACTGTCTCAGAATTAACTGAAGATATTGTTCCAGCTGTTTCTAAAGCCAACTTATTAGAAGCGCTAGAATCCTTAAGCTGGCGCTCTTTGATCGAGAAGCAAACTGGCAACTACACTCAACAGCCTGTGGTGATGGAGTATGTCACTGAACGTTTGATTGAGCAGGTTTCCCAGGAGATTACAGCCGCGGATCCTTCCCTAAATCTTTTCCAGAGTTATGCCCTAATCAAAACCATGGGTAAAGACTATGTTAAAGACAGTCAAATCAGATTGATTCTGGAGCCAATTGCTGACCAACTCGGCGCAATTTGCCAGATCTCAAAAGTCCTTGAAGAAAAAATCCAGGCAATCCTTGGCCTGCTGAGAGATAAATCAACTTCATTATCTGGGTATGGCGGCGGCAACCTGATCAACCTCTGCCATCAACTGCAACTTGACTTAACGGGATATGATTTTTCCCATCTCACGATTTGGCAGGCTGATCTTCAGCAGATTAATTTGCATCAGGTTAATTTCGCCTACACGAATTTAGCCAAGTCCAGTTTCACCCAAACCTTCGGAGCAATCGTTTCAGTGGCATTCAGTCCAGAGGGTGAACGCTTGGCGATAGGAGACGCTGATGGCGAAATTCGCCTGTGGCGAGTAGCGGATGGTCAAACTCTTTTGAGCTATCAAGGGCACACCGACCACATCTGGTCCATAGCCTGGAGTCCAGATGGACAAACCCTGGCCAGTTGCAGTGCGGATCACACTATCAAGCTCTGGAACGCCAACAGTGGAGAATGCTTAAAAACCTTTCTAGGACACGCCAACATTGTCTTTTCTGTCGCTTGGAGTCCAAATGGACAGACTCTCGCCAGCGGCAGTGCAGACCAAACTGTGAGGCTTTGGCGTGTCAGTCGCGATCAATGTTCAAAAGTTTTGACAGGACACAGTAAGTCAGTCTCCTCGGTGTCCTGGAGTCCAGATGGACAGAGCCTGGCCAGTGGCAGTGCGGACAAAACTGTGAGGCTCTGGAATCCTAGCATTGGGGAATGTCTGAAAACATTACAAGGGCACGCCAAACAGATTCGGTCCTTATCCTGGAGTCCAGATAGCCAAACCCTCGTTAGCGGCAGCGTAGATCACACTGTCAAGCTCTGGAATCCCAACAGTGGGCGCTGTCTAAAAACTTTGCAGGGGCACGCTAATTGGATCTTATCTGTAGCCTGGAGTCCGGATGATCAAACCCTTGTCAGCGCCAGTGCGGATCACACTGTCAAGCTCTGGAATCCCGACAGTGGGCGCTGTCTAAAAACTTTGCAGGGGCATATCACCTGGGTTTGTTCAGTGGCCTGGAGTCCGGATGGTCAAACCCTGGCCAGTGGGAGTTCGGACCAAACCGTCAAGTTATGGAGCCCTAGCAGCGGTCATTGTCTAAAAACTTTGCAAGGGTACACGGGTTACATCTGGTCCGTGGCCTGGAGTCCGGATAGTCAAACCCTGGCCAGTGGAAGTTCGGACCAAACCGTAAGGCTGTGGAGCCCTGGCAGCGGTCATTGTCTAAAACTGATACAGTGGCCCGCCAGTTACATCCGCTCCGTGGCTTGGAGTCCATCTGGACAAACCCTGGCCAGTGGTAGTGATGATCGAACCGTAAGGATCTGGAACCCCAGTAGTGGAGACTGTCTGAAAACGCTACAGGGGCATACCCACTGGATCTGGTCCGTAGCCTGGAGTCCGAATGAACACACCCTGGCCAGCGGCAGTGCGGACAAGACAATTCGACTCTGGAATCCCAGCAGTGGAGACTGTCTAAGAATATTACGGGGTCACACCCGCTGGATTAGTTCCGTGGCCTGGAATCCATCTGGACAAATCCTGGCCAGTGGCGGCGCAGACCAAACAATAAGACTCTGGAATCCCAATAGTGGAGACTGTCTAAAAATATTACAGGGCCACACCCATTGGATCGGTTCCGTGGCCTGGAGCCCGGTTGGACAAACCCTTGCAAGTAGCAGTGATGACCAAACCATAAGACTATGGAGCCCTAGCAATGGGAAATGTCTCAAAACTTTGCAGGGTCACACTAAGGGGGTTTGGTCTGTCGTTTGGAGTCCAGATGGGCAATCCCTCGCAAGTGGCAGTGGAGATGAGACAATAAAGCTTTGGGATGTGAAGACAGGAGAGTGTCTGAAAACACTCAGACCCGATCGACCCTATGAAGGCATGAACATCACAGGGGTTACAGGGTTAACAGAAGCCCAAAGATTTACATTGCGGGATTTAGGTGCGATCGCAGAGTAACCCTAGCCCCCCACGCCAATCGGCTCTTACCTCCTCAATTTCGAGCACGTCTTGCAGCCTAATGATCAGAAAAGTTGGTATTTAAGCAGCAGCTTAATTCAATTAAATCTTTATAGTTTTAGTACAACACTTCATTTTCTAGAGGCGTCATCTTTTAAGCGATCCTTTGTCCATTTTGGGCTTCAAAGAAATCGAACCTGGGCTCAATAAACTTCTCAATAAACTGATCTAAGAGAAGCTGCCTTAGAGGGCTAAGATGTCTAATTTCTATAATACTTTGGCGCTTTTTCGGACAAGAATTATATCCCTATTAACACAATAAAGCTCTACATCATCTTATATATTTGGACTGCCCAGCTTGAGTTTCATTCAAGTATTAATTCATACCATAAAACTCAATTTTCAAGTTTTTTGAAATTCTAATTTTCAATAAAGCCTTATGAAACTGCAGATGATTTGAATGAAAAGCAGGAATAACTACTATAACTATTCAAACTTAGGATTCAAACTATGACATGGGCTAATATTCGTCGATTTGTATTCCGTAGTCTGATAGGCGTAGCAGCCCTTCCAGTTGTGCAATCATCTGCACAAGCGATTGTCATCAATGATATGGCTGGAATCGATACTGCTCGCAGCTCGAGAGCGCCATTTAGAGCAGTCACTGAACTTTTCTTAGGCGGTGGGTGGTGAGTTTGTTAGCACTCCCGAAGCATCATCACCGTTCACGTTGATGGCGCTAGGCACGGTTGGCGTCAGTGTTGCTTGGCCTCGGAGACGGCAGCGCGATCATACATAAAAGATATTAGTCGAGTCGTTTCACCCATGTTCTGGCTGTCGCCCGCCATGAGTCCATCCCATTTCGGTTTTTATCAGGCCATTTGTATCTAGGGTAGAAGGAGCTAGGAGTTAGGGACTAGAAGCTAGCGATATCAAAATTCGTGGCTACTAATTCCTATCTTCCTCCCTGCTCAAAATTTTCCGGTTTAAATGACACACCAAGGATAATATCCAGCTTCTGGAGAAATAAGTTTGCGTTGGGAGTGGCGTTTTCGGACCTGTAAGGTATAGAGTAGAAGCAATTTTGTTCACTGCCTTATCTTTCCCCACCCGTGCCGGACTCAGCAGGTATCCAGGAACGCCTTGCGCTGATCAAGCGACTGTCGTCGCTGCCCCCAACCCAATTCGATCAGCTCCTGTTTGCGTTGAAACCGCCTGAGGGCTTGGTTCCCCCTGCAACCGCTAAACCTGGAGACCGAGTATCAGCCCTACTAGAATGGGCAGAGGGCTCGACTGGGCGTGGGTTGGAAGAGATGAAGCAGGTGCTTGAAGCGCTGCTGCCAGAGAATCTCTCCTATGAGTTGCCGCCGGTTAAGCCTGCCGATAACGAGAAGCTCGACTATGGGCTACCACCGGACAAGCCTGCGGCTACCCGCAAAGACACTAGTGAGAAAAGGCTAATTGACGCGGTATGGACAGAGGTGGAAGACCGCCTGCGACAGTCTCTACAAAACGCCATCCTGATTCGCCTGGATATGGCGGAGCAGCGCAGTCAAGTGAGTCGCCCCTGGGATAGCCAGCTCCGCACCGCCGACCTAAAGCCCCAACCCCTGGAACCAGGCGCCCACATCGCCGATGTGTTTGACCGCCGGGATGTGGGGAGCAAGCTGCTGATTCTGGGCGCCCCGGGCGCTGGCAAGACCACGACGATGCTGGATCTGGCGGCGGTGCTGATTCAGCGGGCGAATGACCAACCTGAGCACCCAATCCCGGTGATGTTTAACCTGTCGTCCTGGCAAAGTGCGAAGCAAAGCATCACTGACTGGCTGCTGCGCGAGCTGAAACTGAAGTATGGAGTATCCCAAAAGTTAGGACAAACCTGGCTGGAAGAGAAAACGCTGCTGCCTTTGCTGGATGGCTTAGACGAACTGCCCCCGGGACGGCAAGCGCCTGTGGTGCAGGCGGTCAACACCTGGCTTCAGTCTGGCGAGGGACCAACCCGCCTGTTAGTGTGCAGCCGGATTGAAGAATATGAGCTTTATCCAGAGAAGCTGGAGCTGAATGGAGCAATTTGCCTGGAACCGCTCACAGATACTCAACTACAGGCATACCTGAACTCCCTGAAGATGGGGGATCTGTGGGATGGTTTGCAGCTGGATGAGGATTTGCTGGAGTTGGTGCGGACGCCGCTGTTGTTGAGTGTGTCGATTTTGGCGAATGAGGTCATCGACCCGGCGCAGTGGCGGCAAAAGCAAACGGCAACAGAGCGGATGACGTACCTGCTGGATGCCTATGTGGAGCGGCGGTTGCATGAGGGGGTGAAGAGTCGGGCATACCCACCGGGGAAGCAACCAACGGCGCAGCAAACTCGGCGCTGGTTGGTGTGGTTGGCGAAGCAGCTTAAGACCCAGTCCAAAGATGAGTTTTTGATTGAGACGATGCAGCCGGATATGCTAGCAACGCGCAAGCAGCGATGGCTGTATGAAATGAATAGCGGGCTGATTGGCGGGCTGATTGGCGGGCTGATTTTCGGGCTGATTTTCGGGCTGATTAGCGGACTGAATAACGGACTGATTGTCGGGCTGATTGCCGGGCTGATTGTCGGGTTGATTTTCGGGCTAATTGGTGGACGATCGTCTATCGATACCGTAGAGAGTTTTGATTTTTCCTTTTCAAGCAAATCGCGAAAAGAATTTTTTAAGGAATTACGGAATAAGCTGATTAGCGGACTGATTGTCGGGCTGATTGCCGGGCTGATTGCCGGGCTGATTGTCGGGCTGATTGTCGGGCTGATTGCCGGGCTGATTGTCGGGCTGATTGTCGGGCTGATTGTCGGGCTGATTGTCGGGCTGATTTACGGGCTAATTGTCGGGCTGATTGTCGGGCTGATTGTCGGGCTAAAAACAGATATAGCAACCCGAGTTGAACCCAATCAGGGAATTTGGGCAAGCCTGAATAATATGGGGATTCCGCTTGCAATCGCCATTGTTTTTGTCGTTATCATCCGACCGGTGTTGCTGCTCTTGTTAGCCAATATCCTTAATGCAGAGGTAATCGCCTTGATTGCCGATATATTTTTCCTCCTGCTATTTGTAATTAGTATCGCCAGTGGCGCTGCCTGTGTTCAGCACTTTGCCCTCCGGGTCGTTCTCCACCGCGCCAAGGTGATTCCCTGGAACTATGCTCGTTTCCTCAATTACTGCACAGAGCGTCTCCTGCTCCAGCGGGTGGGGGGGCGCTATCGGTTTATCCACAAGCTGGTGCAGGAGCATTTTGCGGCGATGCCGTTGGGGCGGGAGTAGTGTTGGAGGATGGGCAGGGGTTGTTAGATTGCGGCCAGGGAAAGGCAGTGGATGGGTGGATGGGTGGATGGGTGGATGGGTGGATGGGTGGATGGGATGATTTATCGTTGGTGTGTAGAGATAGGTGAGTTGTCACGATAGGGGGCAGCTGCTATCCCTATCGTGACTAGAAATGGTCACGAAGATTAAACCATTAACTCGCGACCAGGTGGAAATTCAAAGTCCCTAGACGAATACAAACTATTCCGTTAAATAAAGGCGCTAGAGTCACATAGAGGACAATATTATCCCCTGCCGCAACATTAGCCATCAAACTGGAGCCTTCATCGGTAATAAAAACAGGACCCACCAAAGGATCAATACTGCTTCCGGTAATGTACGCCAAAGCGTCAGTGTTGGGGCACAGACTATTTTCTTCTATTTTTACCGCAACCTTACTGATTCCTTTCGGAACCATGTAGGGAACAGTAACATTATTACCGCACTCCCCAACACAACCTGTACCAACAACTGATTTAGGGGCAGCTTTATAAGTCATGAACATATCCTCAAATTAGAGTTTTCAGGAACCGATTACCATTAGTCAATAGGGGCTGTCGAAAAAACTGAAAACATTGATTCACTTAGACTTTAGGCATCTTTATAAATGCTCAGCGAGAAGATTTTTCACAATTTCGGCAACATTCTTTTGCACATGAATAGCGTTCAAAGCGCTTATAATCCAGCGATATTTATCAAGTCAACTTTTTCAGAAAGCCCCAAAGACTTTGCAACCTTATGAAAAGGGGTATCAACTTAAGCCGAAATATTCTAACGGGGCAAGAATTCTGGAGAAAGGAGACAGAATCCAGTTCTTTGACTCTTTAGTCTTTGCTTAAATTATGGGATTTTGAATGAGATATCGACAGTACCCTATATGGGTACTTTTTGTGCTCATAAAATAGCAATCAACCTAACCAATTAGAGTGGACTTGGTTAGATGACCCTTGTTTTACGGTTGTCCTCAATCCATTGAGCGCCAAAATCAACCAGCGCAGATTGTGGCATCAATAGAGCCGCAGCCACAGCAATTTTTCCCGACCTTACCAACCCTGTCACCTCTGAAAATGCTTCGCCAATCTCAGAAAAATCCGAATCATCCAGCTCAGCCGTGGTGAATTCAACCCATTGGCGCTGGCCGTTCATCTGTATCGGCGCCGCCGCCTTAATCTTAGAGATATGATCGCCCAATGCCCGGATCTCGGACAAATGAAGCGACGTGTTGCAATCATGGCCGACACCCAGCAAAAGAACCCACGCTTGGAGTCGATACAAACAACCAAGGGGCGAAGTGTCGCCCAATCCATCATTAAGTCGATGGCTGGCGATAATGTCCGCCGCCCTAGGACCGTAGGCAGCGAACGAGACTTGGGGATGATTACTGCGGAGTACTCCTGGCTGATGTCGGAAGCATTCTGCGATCGCACCCATCCCCCGCGTCGGCGTCAGCTGAGTATCATAGGCTGGCATCGTCTCCCGAATGATGTTCCACCAATGGTTCGGCACAGGCGGATTGCACCAGCGAGACGGCTCTGACAGGTCGCTGGAGTGGGTGGGCATTACAATTGTGCCGGTCGCGCCAACGGCCTGCTTGAGAGCTTGGATGACGGCAACCGGGCCGCCACAGACCCAACCCAGCGAACTCAGTGAACTATGGACGAGTAGCACCGAGCCCCTGACGACACCCAGAGTAATCAAATCCTTGGTAAGCGACGCCACCGTGGCCGGATATGCGCCTGCTCGTTCAATAGCCTCTCGTTCAGTCATTTGCGTCAATCTGCCGCTTCACGATTGATGATTGAATAGTACTTCGCTTTTCGGTTGATGTAATCGGCTCGGGATGATGCGATGCGATCACACGATAAATTGCTTAATCGCAAGGTCACAAATATAGTCGCCAATGCTCAACGAAGCGGTCGCAGCAGGCGATGGGGCGTTAAGCACGTGAATCATCTGCTGGGCTTGTTTAATGCAAAAATCATCCAGCAGTCGACCATTATTCAGCACGGCCTGCGCCCTCACCCCAGCCCCTGCATAGTGCAGATCCGCTGCGGTCAGCTCCGGCATCATTCGCTGCAGCGCTTTGACAAAGGCGGCTTTGCTGACTGATCGGTAAAACTCCCTCAACGCCATATCCCGATACCGAAAAGCAATCTTCCAGAATCCGGGAAATCCAAGCGACTCCAGCGTATCGCGAATAGAAAAGTCGGTTTTGCGATATCCTTCCCGTTTGAAGGCGAAGACGGCATTCGGTCCTGCTTCCACCTCCCCCGTGATTCGACGCGTGAAATGCACGCCCAAAAAGGGAAACCGAGGATCGGGGACGGGATAAATCAAATTTTTCACCAGATGACGCCGATCCGGGTTCAGCTCATAATACTCGCCCCGGAACGGAATGATTTTGATATCGTCGACAGCGACGCCGCACCGTTTAGCGATCCGATCCGCCTGCAACCCACCGCAATTGATCAGAAAACGACTGCGATACTCCCCTTGATTGGTCTGCACAATTAGGTCTTGTTGGTCTTTCTGGCAGGAGATAAAGCGGGTATTCGTTTTGATCTCTCCCTGTCCCTGCTCAATCAATTCGGCGTATTTAAGGGAGACCTCTCTATAGTTAACGATGCCGGTTTCAGGGCACAACAACCCCAATATTCCACGGGCATGGGGCTCAAATTCAACCAGTTCACTCGAACTGAGCATGCGCAACCCGAGCAACCCATTTTCTCGTCCCCTTTCCATCAGGGACCTAAGCGCTTCCGCTTCAGCCTCTGTTGTGGCCAGAACAATTTTGCCGCATTGTTCAACCGATATCTCATGGCGTTGGCAAAACTCATACAATTGATTACGGCCATCCACACAGTTTTTCGCCTTTAATGACCCGGGTTTATAGTACAGACCAGAATGGATGACACCGCTGTTATGGCCAGTCTGGTGTCGAGCCAGGGTTTCCTCCGCTTCGATCACTAACACCGAATACCCGGTGTTTTGAAACAATTTCAAGGCGCTTGCCAGCCCGACAATCCCGCCGCCAATTACGATAATGTCGTATACCATTCTTTCAGGGTCGCCAACTCATCAATTTGGCTAATCAAACTTTCTCTACAAACAGATAGCGAGGATTTCTCGAATCAAGAGACACCAGCCTTGATTTTGTAAAACGTCAGGCTGACGCCCTCCTGAGAAGGATTGTATTATTATCGCAGAGGCGATCTGATGGCGTAATTTGATTTTTTCGAGGAGCCTGGTTGATTAGCCTTCTAAGTCATGAGTTCTGGCTGTCAATAAATGTATAGCTTGATTAACCCAACCTAGACAATGCCTAGCCGACGTAAGAAATTAACGCGTAAGCGGGGAGTGTTTCTTTCTGCAGAGGGTTGGCGACGGCTGCAAACGGCTAAGGGACAATCAGAAACTGAAGCGAATGGCGGGCGGCCCTATACTCTGGAGGATTTGAACGAGCTGACCGGGCTCAGCGCCAACACGCTGACCAAAGTGCAGCGGCGAAAAACGCCTGTAGACAAGCGATCGCTAGAAGACTACTTCGGGGCCTTTAATCTTACGCTCACCCCAGAAGACTATATTCGACAACCGGTGGCGGCGGAAGCCCTCAGCGAAGACGTTATCCCCATCCAACAAGATTGGGGGGAAGCGCCGGACGTTTCAGTATTTTACGGGCGCAGTCAGGAGTTGGGGACGCTGGAAGGCTGGATTCTCCAAGACCATTGCCGACTGGTGGGGGTATTGGGCATGGGGGGAATCGGCAAAACGGCCTTAGCAGTGAAAATAGCCCGACAGCTCCAACCCCAGTTTGAGTTTATAATCTGGCGAAGTTTGCGGAATGCCCCTCCGTTGGAAACACTATTAGCCGAGCTGATTCCTTTTCTATCAGAGGGGCAGGAAACCCAACCTGACATCACGACTCTGCTTCAGTGCCTGCGGGATACCCGCAGTCTAGTGATTTTGGACAATGTGGAGACAATTTTGTCGCCCGGAGAGTGCGCCGGACAATATCGGTCGGGATATGAAAACTATGGTGAACTGCTTCGGTTGATGGGGGAAACGGCCCACCCGAGCTGTCTACTCCTCACCAGCCGCGAAAAGCCTGCAGAGCTTGCAGCCCTAGAAGGCATCGAGTTATCGGTGCGCTCATTGCAACTCAGGGGGGCATCCTCCGCTGCAAATGCCATACTCCAAGCCAAAGGCCTCTCGGGGTCAGAGGCCCAACAGCAAGCTTTGTGCGATCGCTATGGCGGCAATCCCCTAGCCTTGAAAATTGTAGCGACGTCAATCCAAGATTTATTCGGGGGAGAGATCGCCGCCTTTCTGTCCCAGGACGTCACGGTTTTCAACAGCATTCAAAGACTTCTGGAGCAACAATTTGAGCGCCTCTCTCCGCTGGAGCAAACCATCATGTATTGGTTGGCGATTAATCGAGAAGGGACAACCATCCCAGAGTTGGTCGAAGATATCCATCCCGCCGTCTCTAAGGCGCATTTGTTGGAAGCGCTGGAATCGCTAATTTGGCGATCGCTGATTGAGCAGGCGGCGGCGCCATCCATTGAAAAGCAAGCGGGCAGCTACACTCAGCAACCAGTCGTAATGGAATTCGTGACTGAACGCTTAATTGACCAGGTTTCCCGAGAGATCTCTCAGGCAAGTTCTCCCCTCACCCTTTTCTGCAACTATGCCTTGATTAAAGCAACTGCTAAAAACTATGTCAGAGAAAGTCAAATCCGTCTGATTCTAACCCCTATTTCGGCTCAACTACGCGTGACTTTTAGCGCTTCGAAAGCAACCGAAAAGCTGATCCAGAGAATCCTGACGGGATTGCGAGAGGCTTCGGAACCCTCCTTATCAGGCTATGGAGGCGGCAATCTGATTAACCTTGCTCACCACCTACAAATTGACCTAACTAATTATGACTTTTCTGGCCTATGTATCTGGCAGGCAAATTTAGAGAGAGTGACTTTGCATCGGGTTAATTTTACGAATTCTGCTTTTGCCAACTCTATTTTTGCCCAAATATTTGGCAGCATTTTGGTTGTGGCCTTTAGCCCGAACGGGAACCTTTTGGCGACGGGGGATAGTAATGGGGACGTTCGTCTTTGGAGTGTCGCCAAGGGCCAACCCCTTTTAACGTTTCAGGGACACAACAATTGGATATTTTCAGTGGCGTGGAGTCCCGATGGGCGAACCCTCGCCAGCGGCTCTTATGATCAGACCGTAAAGCTTTGGGATCTCAACACAGGTCAATGCTTGAGAAGCATACCTGAAAATAATTCAGTTTTATCAGTGGCGTGGAGTCCCGATGGACAAATGCTCGCCAGCGGCTCTTATGACCAGACTGTGAAGCTTTGGGATCCCCAGACCGGGAGTCATTTAAAGACGTTGTCAGGTCATACAAATTGGGTCTTTTCAATCGCCTGGAGTCCCGATGGGGAAAAACTCGCCAGCGGCGGCAACGACCGAACAATAAGGTTGTGGGACGCAGATCAAGGAAAGTGTGTCGCCACCTTTCAGGGGCATAACAACTGGGTCAGATCGGTTGCATTTAGTCCCGATGGGCAAATCCTCGCCAGCGGCTCTTATGATCAGAC
>JASJDH010000118.1 GCA_030065175.1 Leptolyngbyaceae cyanobacterium MO_188.B28
ACTGATTGAGACACCCCCGGCAAGGACATCCGCCTTTGAGGCGGTCACATTCATTAAGCCACCGGCTTTGCCGGGGGTGTCTGACTGATCGGTGAACAGGTCGATCAAGCAATTAGCGTAAGGCTTCAAACGGAGCCAAAATCACGCAGATCCATGCCTTCAAACCTAGCACAAGCGATCATCGCCTGAGCCACTCTCATCGATGTCATTTTTATTCTGTTTCAACCCTGCCGCAAGGATCTTTTTCCACTTAGACAAAGTCTAAATTGGAGGGGTTTTCTCAGGTGGGGGTTCCTGACAAAGGATCTTTTTACCTAGATCCGGCAATCCACCTCTTCTTTCTTCTTTGTTCCTTTTGATAACTGGCTCGGCGTTTTCTTCAACTATAGGGGGAGGAGCTGGATCACCCTCTATTCTCTTTTCTTTATACAGGGAGGGTGATCCAGCATCCTTCTCTTGCTCTTTGCCTTTCTCTCTGTTCGTCTCTCTAATGACTATGAGGTCATATAAATTTTCCCAAACCTCTAAGTCAAGCCGATAGACTCTGAGCTTTTCGCCCTCATGCCCTGGAACGTTTCTGGCCCATCTCCAACTCGCTTTAAGCCCCATCTGGGAGAGCAACTGATGGGCGATTTGGACATCACTCATGTTGTCGCTGATGGTGAAATTGAGGGCGACTTTGATTTGAACCTTGGCTTCTCTGGCCTTGGCTCCCAGCTCCGTCAGGTCATATTTGGTCCATTCCTTCTCCGGGTCCAACCACTCGTCTAGCCCAATAAAGCTCCTGACCCGGCGCCGCAATTCGGTATGGCGGATATCCCAAGGGCAGTATCCTTGATTCCACTTTGCCTGTTTTTCCAGCGCCTTGGCGTCTTGTCTGACTGTCGTCTTTGGCTTAAGCTGCGCTTCCAGGTTGAGCACTTCGCCACGGGTGCGCCCTTGCCGGTCGGCTAGAACTAATTGTTCGTCGACTGCATTAACCGGGCGATGATAAAATTCTGAGATCTCATATTTTGCAATCGCCAGTTGCTCCTCTGGACTGATCGATTCCTTATCTTTCAGGGTTGCGTACCTGAGAGGGTCAAGATTTTCCGCCTTTTCGACGGCTTTAGCGTATGCCTCTTTCACTTGTTGACGCGCCGCCTTGAACAGTTCTTGGGCGGCTTCATTGCTCTCTAGCGCCTCAACTTCCACCTGGTTCCCTTCATGGATCAGTCGAACTTTGAGTGCGGATCGCAGAGAGTGCATTGAGCGATTGCGCTCAGTTTCTATCTCAGCCCATAACCTCAGGTGAGGGTCATTCCGCCAGTCGTAGCGATCTAGGGTGTTGACGATATCCTCTCTGAGGCTGGAGCGGATCAGGCTGACGGTGTAGGTCGTTTTGTCTTTGAGCGCTTGCCTCAGCTTGAGCTGATTCGTATCTCGACTAACCTGACTGAAATTGCGCCCCGCCCGAGCGCACCAAACGACGCGGGGAATCGGCCGCCTCTCCCTTCCTAGGGCCTGCGCCATATCGGCGTCCGTCGAGCTGACTCCCCAGAACAGACCATAGACTTTGGTGAAATAGTCGCACTCGATAGAAACGCCGGTGGCCATTGATGGCGTCACGATGACGGCTCGGATCTCTGGATGCTTGGCTAGGAAACTCGCCGGATTCTGCATAAACCCTTGCTGTTGCTCGCCGCTGCTGGTTTCGGAGTTGATCACGAGACAACCGTGGCCTAAGCTCTCGATTTGGCTGACCAAGCGCTCTAGGCTCTTGCTGCCCGCCTTGCTGTCCGTGGCGATCAAGATTTGCTCCCCGGCCTCAAGGTCTAACAAGAGTTCAGCGGTGATGGCGCTTGAGTCGATGGCTTCGATAAACCGAACTGGGTAACCCTCGGGCTGGAAGTCGTTGCGGATCAGGAAAACTCCGCCGCCGTCGTCCCTCAATTCTTGGATATAATGAATGGCTGCGTTATTCAAGTCGGCGTCAGCAATGATCACCCGTCTGGCGATCTGGATGAGCCGATGGAGTCGCGCCAGCAGCGCCGGACGCTTGCCATCCTTATTGCACGTGCTGGAAGTGAGGAGGTGGCGCAATACCTGGACCACTTCATCAATCACCAGGTCACAGCCTCTGAATTTTTCAGGATTGATGGATAGCAGGGCGTCCACGCAGAACCCGACTCTAAGGGTGTACCCGGCTGCGGTGATGAAGTCGCCCTGCACCTTATCCAGATCCCCTCTATAGTCAACCCCCATGCGGCTGCAAAGGTTCCTCATTAAGGCAATTCGGTGACCGGCTAGCAGGACGGGGTTATCCTCTCGGTTGATTTGCTGGATCAGCTCGCTGATCAATTTGGTCTTGCCGGTGCCCTTTGCCGACGCAATGGCGATTACGCCGCCGTCAGGGACCAATTCAGGTTGCAGGGTTTGCAGGTCGTTGGTTTTGAGCGAAATTGACGGGGCAAGGGTGAGGCGATTGTCGAGCAATCGGAATAGACGCCACTCATCCAGAGTGAGCGATCTCTGATGGGCCAGCTCCCAAACCTCAATGCCGTGGTTGACGATCAGGTCATCAATCCCCTTGCCTTGCTCCGGTTTCCACTGGGCGACAAACACCTCACAGCCTTGGGCCTGGAGCAAGCCGCCAAATCGAGAGAGGGCGTTGGCCACCCGCCGCCGGGTTTTCTGATTCGAGTCTTGGTCAAAGGCGAGGGTGATTTTCCGGCCGCTCTGGCAGAATCTTTGCAGTTCTGGAATGAGGTGAGGTTCAATCGGATTGCCTAGCTTGTCCTTGGTGCGATAGCCGCCGTTCACGCCGATGAGCGCGATCGCAATATCGCCATGACCCAGCAAGCACAAAGATTTCTTTCCGCCTTCGGTGATAGTGAGGGGAATATCAGGATGGGATGCAACCCAATCCCAGAAAGCGTCCCCTGGTTCCTCTCCGCAGAGAGCGGCGATCTTCGCTCGTGTCTCTTTATCGATAGGGGGCAGATAGGGCCTAGAGCCGACGCCTTCCGGAAACTCGTATTTTTGATGGCTAACCAGTTCAGGGAGTTCCTGGGTTAATTGGTTGAACCGGCTGTCTGTCTCTCGACTCGACAGGTTAAGCGTTTTCCTAAAGCCGGTCTTGGTCTTCTCTCGATCAATCCTGGGTTTACTCAGCTTCGCCTGCCAGACTGAGCCGTCCTCGTTCTGCAGCAAGATAGCCTCAAGGGTATCCTTGACCTGATAGCCAAACCGGGTATATCGCCAGTTCAAGGCGTCGTGGATGGGGGTGACGGGATCCCCGGCTATATCAAATTCCAAGTCGGCATGGATCGCGGTAGCGGCTGCGAATAGACCTGGGCTAATGGCGCTGCCGGTGATGAATTCCTGCTCTATGAGTCGAGCAAATTCTGACCGCTGGCTTTGACTTGGATAGGAGAGGGTTGCGATCATGCTTCCCCTCCTACCCACGGATTCTGAAGACGGGAAATCCAGCCGCAGTCTGGACAAAAGCAGCTGTCTAGACCTGGGATGGAGAGGGCGCGATCGCACCGAGGGCTCCCCCTGTAGGAAGCAAAGAACTGACTTTGGGTCTTCCGCTTAGGCTGGGGATTGACGGGTGCTTTGGCAGTGGATAAGGCTGCTTTGAGCAGTGACTGTGAAGAAGATGGATTTGCAGGCTTAGCAAATTGAGCTGGAGTAGTTTCAGCTTGTTCAAAAAGGGCAAATTGTTTCATGGCGCTCGTCCCACAGATAGGTATGCAGTGGGAGGAGAGCCAGGGCGCTCCTAAAAGTTAAGGCGAATTATTCTAATTGCAAAAACTTGGAGCAACCCTGTAAGAGGGCTCTCCGTCCCGGTTTGGAGCGCTGGGATAGAGGGATGCTGCTTGCTGGAAAATAAATTTCGGCCAACTTATTGCGATCTGCAATAAATCTGGCTAAAATTAGGCACAGTAACCCTGTGGGTTATCCAAATAGTCCTTCGCCAAAAGAACTTAAAATCGAATAGCCCGAGACCCAGTTCTCGCTCTATGTCCCCCTCTGTTTGCGGCAGTGGGGTTCATTTAGTTTGGGGCCGCTTCTAGTTTTGGCGATGTTTCACTTTCCCATAGGCGTTAACTCCTTCATTGACTCAGTTCTTGCTCTGTGTCCCCCTCTGTTTGCGGCAGTGGGGTTCATTTAGTTTGGGGCCGCTTCTAGTTTTGGCGATGTTTCACTTTCCCATAGGCGTTAACTCCTTCATTTCAAGTTGGAAAGCTTTCATTTGAGCTTATCGTCGTATTACATTTGCTGTAAACGCAATACGATAAAAACTCATTAATTCTACTGATAGGGGCAGAAAAAACAGGAAAGCTGTAGCCAAGAATAACAGTGATCTTCCTAGCTTGCTTCTGCTTCTTTCAGCTTTTTCTCAAACGCCTGAATACTTGGCTGCTCAAGCACAAAGCCATTGCCGCTGATCTCAGCTAAGCCGCCACGGATTGCAGCTGCCCCCTCGGGATATTGCTCGGCTTGAGATTTGAACTTGTTCCAGATCTTTGGTTTGACAGTGACTGGTAAATATATGGCAGTTGTTTTCAGCTATCTCTGAGACAGGCAACTGGTTGATCTTGATAGCAAACCTCAGTTCGGGTTAAGCATAAAGCCAAAAGTCTTGTTCTATAAAGCTTTAAGGAAATTGGGTGCGATGCAAGATTCTCAATAAGGAGTAGTAATGAGAAAATTCTCAATTGTGGAGCCTATTGAGAAAACTTTGTGCAGGGGCTTTGGTGCAGACCACCTAAAATCAATGCTTCCAGCAATTTTTTATCCCGAACTCAGGTTAGCAACTTTAAGCCTGTCTGATACGGTCATTCTGATTCCTTCTAGATTTGTGGTTCAAGGATCTGCCTAGCGGTCAACTGTAGTCCTGCCAGCTCTGGCAGTTGTGATCTCACTAGGTCGTTATCCCGAAATTCCTGGAACTTAGCATAACCGCTAGCGCCGGGGTTAGACCTTACAATCACTACTTGGCTCTGTGGGTCAATAATCCAATACTCCGGAATGCCCCGCATGGCGTACTGATAGGGGCGCTGAATGTAATCTTCTTGGTAACTCCTCTCCTTCGTTGAGTTATATGGACTGACAACTTCGGCCACTAACAATGGGGCAGGATGCGCAAATCGGATGCTCAAGCGGCGACGAGTCAACTCGATGTGTTCTGGTCTAAGAATAACGAGATCTGGTAGTCGGGTTTGATGATCATCTTTGTGGAACTTCTCAACTTGTAATTCACAGCTGTGGGCGCGGACAAGCTGAAGTGGGAAGAATCCGCGAGTGGCAAGATAAAACTGAAGCGAGATCGCAATATAATCGTTCTCCCCACTCTCGGCCATCAGTGGTATTAGCTCCCCATCGCAATATTCCACTCTTTCAAAATTGCTAGTTTTGTCATCCAAATAATCATCGACAGTGGGGTATCGCGGCTTTGCTTGAGTCATCAATTACAATCTCCATAATCTGAACGATATCGACGACTAAGCCCCGGCTAGCGCGTAGCTAGGGTTCTTTTTGTAATGGTAAGGACTATGTTTCGTCACCCTCATCCTCATCTTCCAGCTCAATGTATTCAGTCATATCTTGAAATTTTTGTCTCAAGCTGTAATTGACCAAAAGCTTATTGTGCTTTTCGGCTAACTGGTACAGCCCCGCAAGCCATACGTCCCTATGAAAATCTCCCTCACTTAGCCCCATGGCCTTAGCCAGCTCTTTTGCCTGTTTGAGCAATGGCGCTGGTACGCGAATATTTAGCCTTTCCAGATCAGGACTTGAACTTCTCGGGGCCATTCTTTTAGTCATGCTACTCGTTCCCTCTGAGTGTACTGCTTAAATTGCTTTCCTCCTTATTTAATCATTTTTGTGCTAAATGCACTCATAGAAGCTTGCGAGTAGCACAAATGCATGCTAGCTTAGTTTCATCGCTGATGCAACAGCAAGAGGGCCCGATGCAACGGGAAGCATCAGGAACGCATCAGCACTCGCATCTAAGTCGCATCAGAGGAGAATTAGTTATATGTTTCAAGGAACCGAAAGCATTGATTTGCCTGACTTTCAGGACATGCATCAGGAAGCTCCGGCACCGCATCAGCGCATATCAGTACCGCATCAAAACGGTATCAGTGATGCAAAAGCTGACGCATCAACTATCAAGTTCCCGGCTTCAATGAAGGAAGTTTGTCGGGTTATCAAGGCTGAGTTTCAGTTTGGGTTTAGTGAAAACACTTTGCGTACCCGCTGGATGCCAGAGAAAATTCTTCCTATCTATAAGGGCTTGGATGTTCCTGCTATTAAAAATGAGCGGGGTTTGATTACTGAATTTGGGTTTCAGGTCATTCGGGACTATTTAGTCCACACTGTCATTACCGAGACTGGCGAAGACGTTGATCGGATGAGCCTTGAAGCTTACACCGAGTACGTTCATACGCTTTACCCAAAGACTGAAGGCAACGGCCAATCCTCCCGAGGTGGCGGCTTTCTGAGTGAGGAAGATTACCGTCAACCAGGGCAGCTGATGATCTGGGAAAAGGGAGACGTGAGTGCAGAGGTTGATCGGCGCAAGGAGAATGCTAATTTAGCTGGTCAGCGATTGCAACAGTCTGTTGCTAATTACGCTGATGTATTCCTAAGTGAATTCGATGTACTTGGCAAACAGCTTGGGGCTAGGGCGTTGGAGCGAATTCAGGTCAATGCGCAAGCTGTTATTCAAGAGGGTTTGACTCAAGGTGGGATAAATCTAGGGATGACAAAAAAGACTCAATCCCCCGATTTCTCGAACGAATCTGCTGGGTGATCGCAATAGGGATCGCATTGATGTTGTGAGGATTTGATATGACCCAACAACCTAGATCTCAACGCATAGTCATTGCCGCCAGGGATATCGAGGATGCGTTTGCTCAGCTCGAAATTGTTCAGGCCATTATCCAAAGTCAGATGGAGCGGTTGCGAGAGGCTAGCGCACATCTGAGGAACGAGGCTCAAAGCCTAACCGTTCAGGGAGATTGATATGACCCGAAACGAGCAAGCTGCTATTCAAATTGGTCGGATTGAAGAGACCCTAAACCAGATGAGATCTGGCGGTATAACGGACCAAAACCTTTCCCTGCTTCATGAGCAGGCGCTTGAGCTTCAGCAGATAGCAAACGGGCCTGTGAGGGTCACTACAGAAGAGTTCTACGCCCATATGCGGAGCGCCCTAAATAGGCAAGAAGGGATCCCGCAAACGAATTGACCAGAAGGGATACGCAACCCGCTTCCCACGGCAAGACTGTATATCTTCCCCTGAATCTCCATGTTGACGGAATCACTCAGGAAGAGTCTACACCTGGATAACACTGTTGCACTCTACTGTTGATTCTTGCCCTGCTATTCGGGTTGGGATGTTGAGAGCTGTATGGACAGGGGAGTCATACGGAAATTTTGATTTGGAAAGTGCAGGAGGCAGTGTGAGCAAACCAATAACGTACTGGACAGACATTCCCGCTGTTCAGTCTTTATGCCAAGTCTATGGCGATCGCTGGAGCGAAATGCCCATCCATGAGCGAACAGCGGTTATGACCGCAATTTCGGCTTGCATCAATACAGCCGTTATTCAGGGCTCAAGCCTGCCGCTGGATGAGATGGTGAATCAGCTATTGGGCGATATAGCCGTTAGCCATCGTAACTTTTATCCGCTTCTATCCCAGCTAGACAAGGAGCTGGATGCCTTGCAAGACGAGCTGTATCTGGTGGCTGGCATTGCGATGAGTACGCCCTTAAAAGATATGGAGGGGGCGTAATAAATGCAGATCGATTCACTCAACCTCAAACTCCATGGTTCGTTGTTGTCTGGCTTGGCCCTCACCATGCTATTAGCTGGGGTTGCGGTGAATCGAGCCTTTGAGGATATCGCCGCCAAGCAAAAGCAGACTCGAATCCACCAAGCGAAGCTACAGACCATCGCCGAGAAGGCTGAGGTGACCCAAGCCTATATCGACAAACACATCCCTTTATATGACGGCGTCAACCTGGATCAGTACGTCTGCGATCCCCTGCAGCCGCCTCAATTCAACTGGCGGTACTACGTCGATCAGATTAAGGCCGGACACAAAACCAAAAAGCTGTGGGTGACTGACGCCTCGCTGCCCGCCCGGATCATCGGCTACATCGATGAGACTGGGTGGCGCTTTGAACCCGAAAGATGCCAATAAAGGAGTCAAACCATGCAATTTACGACGGCTAGATCTCGGCGGGAGTCTTCTCAAGCCCCTAGAGCCAAGACTCGGAAGCGGTTCCGCAATGATCGGATTCGGGAAGAGCCTGTGTTACTCACGATCGCCATGGCTCCCTTGCGGGCGGGGCAGCGGAGCTATCGGTTCCTCAGCAGCATCAAGGGCTTTGGCGTAGTGGCGTCGATCATGACCTGTTACTGCGCGGGCTTGAGTATTGAAGCGATTTATGTGGCGACGCCAGTGGTTCGCTCCATGGCGGTGGGAGAGGTTTATTCCGAAGCGCAAAAAGCGGCGCGTCGGTTTATTCCGAAGCCGTATGTGTTGGATGGCGCTGAACTGGGCCGGATCAGTCCGCTGCCGAACATCCAAAGGCTGCTGGTGAATGAGCATCTTCAGTGGCTGCCGAGATGGATCCGGGGGCATGTTGCTTCAGATTATTGGACGATTTGGAATGAGCCTGGCGTTCTGTTCATTGCCGTGTGCGTCGCTCTGACCATCCAGCGGTTTGAGGGGATGATATGGCGGAAGCGCGACCTGAAAGAGTTGAAGGCTGAATTTGAGGCGATGAACCAGGTCAAGCAGGTGGAAGCCAGCGAAGATGCGGTCGTCGCCGCCGCCGTCAAAGCGACTGAGTATAACGCCTATGGGATGGGCGGCATTGTGGGAACATTCTGTTCCGTTGTGGTCCTGTACGGGCTGGAGTTCTCCGCCTTCTTTGGATCGTTCTCGGGGTCTGGCAGCTTTGGGGTGAATACGGTCTACGGCGTCTTGACCATCTTTGGGTTTGAACTGTTTGACCGCCTCAGCGATGATGTCAAGGAGCGGGGGTAATGTACCGGAATGATTATGTGGTCGAGTCTCGGCAGCTACGCGCCAAAGGCCGACAGCTCGCTCAGTTGTTCCAGCTCTATAAGGCGTTGGGGTTAGCGAACATTGGCTTAGGCTCGTTAGGGTTGATCGCCTCCCCTGTGTCCGCGATTCCCGTGTCCGTCGGTGTTGTCGCCTACCTAATGGCGTTGGCGACTGAAAATAAGCGGATCGGACGGCTGAACCCGATTCCATGGGTGAAAGAAGATCTAGAAACCATTGCTCAAAAGAGTCTGACTGAAGGCGGCGATGGGGGCGTCAGATTGGAAACCCAGGCGCATCACTATCTAGACGACGAGGATAAGGCGCTTTACTATCTGTGCAATTTTCAGGGACATCGCCTCACTGAACTGGCTGAATCCCTGGATGACGAGAGCTTTGAGCACATTGTCATCAATCTGGTGGATCACCTGGTCGCCGCCCATACCCGTCAGTTGAACTATCCCGAAATCCTGAGCCGCAAGCTGGGGGAGGGCAAATTCTTCAAGGAAGCAATCTCCAACCTTCCCCCTGAACTGGGGCATGCGGTTCCGGTGACTCCGGCCCCAGACCGCCGACGATTTGAGGAAGGCGAGTCGCTAGCAAAACCCGCCCTACAGCCTTCCTCAGAGCCCTGTTTATCCTCGCCGGGGCTAATCCCCCGGCTGAGCGCCGTCACTGTCTCCGCGAGCCCTGTAGACGCGGCTGAGGAGGCGAATGGGAAAGAGGGGGTCCAGGTTTTGGATGTCTTATTTAGCGACGGACGAATTAACCCAGAGTTTCTAGCCAGACCGATGGCGGATCGCGCCCAATTCATTCTAGATGTGCTGAAGGCGGCAGGATGTGATATTTCGCAGTTTGTAGGCGATCAAATCATGGGCGCTACTGGCACCCAGAGGAGCGGTAAAACCACCTTGCTCATGATCTTAACCATTCTCGAAAAGGCGCTAACAGGCAAGAAAATCACCTATATCACAGTCGATGACGACGTTTATCCAGTTGCGTTCGATAAGGTCATTTCTGGGATTGACGCTGGAACAGACGGCTATTGGAGCTTCCTTCGGCAGTTGCCAGGGCTTAAAAAGAATCAGGCGTCTGATCGTATTTGGTTCCTGGACGAATGCACAAAGGCGATGAACCTCTGTGGCAAATCAGCGCATGAACTTTTATGGAATGGTCTGACTACTGGTTTTTTGAAGTCAAAAGGGGCGGTTAGGCTGGTTATGCATGGCGAAACAGCCGCGATCATGGGGATTCCCGATGGCTATGTGGCGCAAGTAAAAGATGAGTCTACTTTTATTAAAGCGTTACGAAAAAGGGACGACGGAACCAATCAGTTCGAAGGCGCTGGAAAATACCCCTCAGGTAAGTATTTAGCCCTTGACGCTCAAGGGGTTTCTTTCACGCCAAGCGGAGAAGCATTTCAGCTCCCAAGCTGGCTTCTGTCTGACGAGAATGAGGACGCTACACCCTGCTACGTTCGGAGTTTGTTGCGTTTTTTCCCAGAGCTGGATACGAGATGCACAGGGCGATCAGGGGGCAGCATGTCTAAAGAGGTAGGGCGGACGAGTAGGATGCTCGATAACACCCATTCAAGGGCGGAGTTCGAGGTAATATCAGACGCCTTTAATGACCTATTTAGAGAAGACGATTCTGATAATCCTGAATTAAAAACAGATTGGATTGACAACAATATTGAGACTCTGAAAAAGCGAAAAAACAATCGATCTGAGTGCATGGCTGAATTGCTGGAGTTTATTCGCCAAGAAGCGTTAGAGGGTAAAACAGAGTTGAGGCGAGGGGAGCTTACGACGGGGTCGTGGGCCAGCAAGTGGAAGAAGAGAGGAAGTGAATTTAGAGATTGCAGCGGGCAAGAATTCAATCGCTTTGTTGACACTGCGATTAAAGCAGGATTCTTATCAACAGAAGACCATAAAACCTATCTAATAAGAGTTAGTTAGCTTGCAGGCTTGGAAAGCTAGGCTCCCTGGGGATCCGGCCTTGGAAAGCCTTGAACCTTGAACCTTGAACCTTGGACTGAAGCCCTGAACTCTTTGCCTGATGAGCCTTGTACTGGTTCAAGGCTGCCTTGAAATTTCCAAAAGCTTGGAAAAGGTTCAAGGTGCTTTCCAAGGTGGTTCAAGGTTAGAGGATTATGAAGCGCGTTGAAGAATTATTCTTCTATTTATTTGAGAAATGCTAATAATAAATCCAGTGATTTCCGCCGCCATATCAAGCAATAATAGACATCGAAACGACCATTACGAAACGCCGTCATGGATGGCCTGGTGCTTGGAGTTAATTGTTCCTATTGAGGGCTTGATACTTGAGCCTTGTTGTGGTGAATTGGCGGCGATTGCTAGCTACTTCAGGCTAAAACATACGGTCATTACTAATGATGTTGACCTGAATATAAGAGCTAATCATCATCTCGATCTATCCATTAAAGAGAACTGGAATCACCTCCCAGAAGTGCATTGGGTTATAACCAACCCCCCATATAAATGCAACTGGCAATTCCTGATGGGAGCCTACGCCAAGGCCAAAATCGGCGTCGCTTTCCTGCTCCGCTCAACCTGGCTTGAAGATCCAAAATCCGAACCCGAGCGGGGACAGTGGTTCTGGGAGCATCCCATGGCCGCAAGGATAACGATGCCTCGGTACGCCTTCCGCAATGCGGTGAAGAAGGACAAGTGGCAAACCGACGCCTGCGCCCATGTCTGGGCAGTCTGGCGAAAGGACGACTGGAGGGCGGAGGTGCAAGCTCCGGTCATTCCCAGGTCAGTGATTCCAGGGTTTTACGAGAATCCGGAGCAGAAGTTAATGACAAGTGAAATGCGATGCCTCAACTCAGTGAATTCTTCGACAGTAATCGAACTGGCCACATGACCGCAGCGGTGTTTGTTGGACTTGCGATCTCGGGTTTTGGAGTCGTCAAATCCAATCACATGTTGGTAATGTCTGGCTGCGTTGTCCCGGTATGGGAATTCCTAGCGACTATGGATATGGATCACGAGGCCAGGACAATACGTGGTCCGATCTGGCGGAGGTGCTGGCTTACTTACTGGTGGCCTTACAAGATGCTCGTTCCACATCGATCTGAATTCAGCCACAGTCTGCTTGTGGGGACTCCGATCCGGCTTGTCTATGTCTTTCTGCCTTTCATCTTGATAGAGATCGCAACGTCCCCTTTCACGTCAAGCGAATTGCTGGAATTTGCAGCCTCCAATCCGGCCCTGGCATGGGATTGGCTGTGGGGCTGGATCCAGGAATGGCGTTGGCTAGTGGCTGGCGCTGTAGTGGCGGACCTTGTTCATTTGCTCAAGGATGGCTATCTGCGTTACGGGCTAGGCGGCATTCTGTTTGGCAGGTAGCGCAAGTTAAGAATGGTTAGAGGTTTCTGGGATCTGGGATAGCCCAGAGAAAAGATATTCAGTGCGTCACGCAATGAATCGCGTGGCTTGGTCCTCCCTGCTTCGGCTGGGGGTGACGGGTTTATGTTTTCAGATCTTGAGGTGGCCATGGCGATTCCGAAGTGGCATAGGGAAGCAATCAAAAAAGACCGCCGCCGCCGCAAAGCATGGAAGAAGCGAAACCGTAAGCGCGAAGCTCAGGATGCAAGCCTTGCCGATGTCCTGTGGCGGCTTGAGCAACTAGCGAACTTTGTCCCCAGCGGCAGGTAGAGCGTAGCCCCATGGCTGGTCTGAAACTCGACCTGGAGGGCTTGAGAAGGAGACCGGGCGAGGGGGAGGCAGTGGTGTGGTTCTTTGGTTGACGATTTGCCCCTCCCCCAAAAACCTTTCCTGTTTTCCTTATTTCAAGGTTTTGCCCTATAATTCTCCAGCATTATTTTGGAGCGTTCGGGCATGAACAAAGGCGAGCTAGTCGAACAGATTGCGGAGAAGACGGGGTACACGAAGAAGGAGGCGGATCACATTTTGACTGCCATGCTGGAAAGCATCGTTGAGGCTGTCAGTAGTGGTGGTAAGGTGACCCTGGTTGGTTTTGGCTCCTTTGAGTCTCGTCAAAGAAAAGAGCGGGAAGGGAGGAATCCTAAGACGGGGGAAACGATGATCATTCCGGCCGCCACCGTTCCAGCCTTCAGTGCAGGAAAGGCTTTCAAGAAGAAAGTGGCAGCCTAGTTTTGCGCCTGTCCTTCAGAGGGGGCGCTTGCGTGTCGGTTACCTGGAGAGGCGGTAGAAGCCTCCTTTAGGCCTGTACCACTGCTTCTTCCGCGCCCCCTCCGCCAGGATGTTCGATATCCGGTTACGGGCTTCTTTGCGGGGGGTGTCTGGAATGTCAGGCGCCACAATTTGATCGATAACCTCAGCAATCTCGAAAGACTTTTTCGGCTTACTCTCCAAAATCCTTGCTACGATTTCCGGCAAGGGTGTTGCGCCATGCTCCTTGCGGACATACTTCTGCCAGCCACGCCGGACAGCTCTGGAACTGGCCCTGGTTTTGCTCGGCTGCGCGGCCTTATCTTTTGTAGGCTTTGCGCTAGGCTTTGAAGCGGCCTTTTTTGGCTTCTCTGTCGGGGGGGTGACTGCAGCTTCAGGGGCTTGGGCGGGCTCGGCTTCTTCAGTCTTGACTGTGGGCGACACCGCGATTGCCGCCTTGTCTGGCTCAAAGATTCCCATCACGGATTGAAGACTATTTCGCTTGGCCTGGATCGCTTCTAGTTGAGCGACCAGCTTAGTTTCTTGCGCTTCTAAGTCGGAGTCAGCGGCTAAGAGTTTCGAGAGAACTGAATCAACCATTTTGTTACTGATAGTGAAAAGACTACAAAGAACACCCGTTCCTAATCCAAAAGACTAGCAGTGAATCGATGCAAACAGGGGATCTCTACACCTTAGCGGGGAATGTCCAGGTTGGAGTCGAGAATACGTGTTCTTGTGAGGTAGAATGGCGTCCTTGATAGGAGTTAGGCAATGTCGCCATCTTAATTTTGCGCTGGCCAAATCCTCCCACTCCGCTATAAGAGTCGAGAGCTGAGGGCGGTCATCATCGATCCCAATGGCCTTGGAGAAGGGCGTCCAACCATCGGGCTGGGTTTTCGAGGTATGGATCGGCACACCAATGTTCCAGCGAATACCCTGTCTCAGAGGGTGATCCAAAACGAGGACGGCAGACACCTCAAGCTCCCATCAGGAAAGCTGTTCAGGGTGTTCTAAATCCCTGGGGAAGACGGCAATGAGTATCAAGCAGTAGAGGCGTCGGATTGGGTGGAGTTGGCTAAGGATTGGGCTCAGAATCCCGGCAAATTGAGGAAGCCTGCGCGTGACGGGCTGATTGAATTCCTTGCCTGGTTCGCAGCGGAGGGTGTCTATGCTCAGGCGTACACTCTCCTGAAGCGTGTTTATACGCGTGAAGACGATGAAGTTTTGCAGCACTGGCTGCTGTCAAGAGAGGCGGGAAAGCTCTACAGAGTTGATTGGAGCTGGGAAGTCAAGGACAAAGACCCCCGGGGGCGCTACGGCTACTGGACTAACTACGTCTATAAGGGATTGTTCGGAATGGACGCCGCCACGATGAAGGAAGTCTGGAAAAACCCAGTGCATGAGAGTAAGCACATTGCGCGAAACTATAGCTGGCGCTTCAGGCGACTCGGCTAAAGTTCGATAAGTCCTTTTTGCCAGGATAATAGGCGCGGGAGTTAGGTTAGTAAATGGGTGGAAGTTCATCCCACTGCGTTGTGTAGCGAGGCGATCTCAGATTGCGTCGCATCCGCCAGGTGCGGCCTGTTCCTTGAGAAGCAAGGAACAGTGTGTTTCGTCCCATCTGCTTGTTTATCTGATCCATCGTCGCCATCAGTCTTTCGCTACGACTGTCATCGCCTTTGGCGAATAAGTGCTGCTGTTCAAAACTGTCAGGGATAAGGTCGGTCAGCATGACGCCCGTCTTCTGGTAGCTGTATCCCGGTTGATAGATCTGCTTCAGGCATTGCTTTGCCGCTTTAACGATCAGCCGGGTGTCGCCAGTTGGGATAGGGAAGCTGTAATTTACTCCGTTGCTGTACTGTGGCCTTCCTTCGCTGAACCTGCTGGTTCGCAGCATGACATGGATGCCTTGGGCTCTGCTCTTTTGGACCAGCGGGCGCATTTGAACAGAAACCTACGGTTTCGCCTGAAACCTTTTTCCTATAAGGATTTCAGATTTCGTTAAATGAGATCACTTACAAAACGAACGGCTTGAAACTCAGGAATACCTTCTGGTGTTCAATCCTGGATTTTACCTCGCTGCACTATCCAGTAAGCGTTGTCCTGCTTCTTTAACAGAACCATCTCCATTGACATAGGTGTAGAGCGTAGCTGTCGTCATCCCGAGCTTCTGTGCCACCATCTTTGGCGATGCCTTCGGATCGCTCATGGCAGTCATGGCCATGTGAAGCGTAGTTACATCCATCTTGCGAGGTCGTCCACCCATACGCCCCCTAGCCCGTGCTGCCTGTAGACCAGCCCGAGTACGTTCAGCGATCAATTCTCGTTCATACTCCGCCAGTGCCGCAAAAACCGCAAAGAACAAGCGACCATTGGCAGTAGTCGTATCGATTTCCGCCCCAGCCCCAGAGAGGACCTTGAACCCCACCTGCCGCTGTCGCAATTCATCAATAGTACAGACGAGATGTTTCAAATCTCTCCCCAAGCGGTCTAACTTCCAAACAACCAAAGTGTTTCCTGGTTGCAGCGATTTGAGACATGCATCCAGACCTGGTCGTTGCGTCATCTTCCCCGAAACGCGGTCTGAGTAAATCCGATTCTCAGCAACACCAGCCTCCACCAAAGCATCCATTTGCAGATCAAGTAGCTGTGAACCATCCGTCTTGGATACCCGTGCATAACCAATCAGCATACAGGCTCCTCCAGTCAAGCTAAAAAAGATAAATGAAAAAGGTTTATCTAGTTTTGAATTTTAGATGAGTTTTCTTGTGCTAATCAAGGCCCAATTGCGGTAAAAGTCAGGAACTCAGAAAACGGCCGTTTTCTGAGTTCTATCTTTGGCCCAAGCAATCGGAGGTGTCCGTGGCTACACAGGAACAATTTCTATCCAAGCGTCAGCGCTACCAGCCGATCTCCTTGCCTCATAACTTTTCAGATGAAGAGATGACAAGGGATTGGACCCTCTCAGGCACGGATAAAGAGGAAATCAGCAACTACCGAAAAAAATTCCGCTTACATATCGCTATCCAGATCTGTGCAGTACGCCTGTATGGTCGCTTCTTAAAGCAGGTACACGATCTGTCGCCTCAAATTGTGAATTATCTGGGGCAACAACTGGATTTACCTCCATCTCTAGCAGTCCAAACCCCGGAACGAGAAGCCACCTATTTGGAACATCGCCAAAATGTCTTGAAATACTTGGGCTTTCAGAGATTTGACGAGATCACCCAAGAACGCCTCGAAGTCTGGCTAGAGCAGAAGGCACAGCTTGGTCTGTTACCAGACGAACTATTCCAGCAAGCCGAACATTATTTACTTGATAAACGGATCCTTCTGCCAGGACCATCTGTGCTAGAAAGGCTCATCATCCACATTTGCTCTACGGTACATCAGCAGCTTTTCGAATCCGTCTTTCAACATCTATCCCCTGAATTGCAACGTTCTATTGATCAGCTGCTTAAGGTGTCTGAAGGTGAGAAGCGTTCCTACTTCCACCATCTCAAAGCTTATCCGCCATCAGCCACTATATCATCGCTGCAATCCTATCTGGAACGCTACCAAACCGTTACTGCAACTGGTATTGATGATTTTGAGGGGCAGATGTTGACCCCTGCTTTTCTTGACTATTTATTTAAGCTGGCTAAACGCTACAGTGTCACGGATCTTAAGCGATTCGCTGACCACAAGCGCTACACCCTAATGGTGTGCTTTTTGCTGGAGACTCGTAAGGTTTTATTAGATCACCTGGTCAAGATGCATGACCAATACCTCATGGATATGTGCCGCAAGGCCAAGAATATCCACGAACAAAAGCATCGCGAATTACGGAAGAGGCAGAAGAAGGCCGTTGATATCGTGCTAGAGGCAAACAGCTACCTTCTGGACTAGCCTGTAGAGCAACCGTTATTGAAGGAAGAATTTTGGCAACTGGTTGACGAGGACAAATTTTGCAGTTCGCTAGAGGACTTGCGTGCGTTCAAGCGGCTTGAAGAAAGGGGATACGGGGATTTGCTCTTAGTTCGCTATCCAAGCTTGCGTAAGTACTTTGCCGATTTCATTCGCCTACCCTTTGCTGCTGAGCATGGCAATGATTGCCTACTAGAAGCCATCAGGCTCGTTCGGCAGCTGGATTGCGGTGACCTCAAAAAGCTTCCCAAAACTGCACCAGCGGATTTTGTCCCCAAAGAGCTACGGCGTATTCTGAAAAATCAGGCTGGAACCCTCAATCGCAATGCCTGGGAGATGGGGCTGGCTTTAGCGATCAAGGATGCGTTGCGCTCTGGCGATCTCTATCTACCCCAGAGTAAGCAGCATGTCTCGTTTTGGGACTTGATGCTCAGTGAAACCCGCTGGCAGCAGATACGCTCATCTTCGTTTGAAGAACTGCAGCAACCGCAAAAACATGAGGTCAAAACCGTTCTCCCGAAGCGGTTCCATGACGCGATCACCCAGGCAAAGGAGAAATTTCCCTTCGATAATTTTGCTGAGATTCAGGATGGTAAGCTCAAGCTGAAGCGCTACGACAAAGTGGCTACACCAGACGCCGTTGCCACCTTGCAAAAGGTTATTGATTCCCGCTTGCCCTCGATCCGGATTGAACAGTTGTTGATGGAGGTTGACCAACTTACGCACTTCAGCCGTCACTTTACACCGATCCAGGGTCAGGCCAAGCCACCTCATTTCTACAGAACTCTAATGGCTACTTTGATTTCTCAAGCAACCAACCTTGGGGTGGTATCCATGAGCGCCAGTGTGAAAGGAACCACTATTGATATGCTGCGGCGTGTCCTGCATTACTTCATCCGGGAGGAGACCTTGACGGCAGCCAGTGCCGAACTTGTGAACCGGCATCACGAACTACCCTTGAGTGCCTTACATGGGTCTGGAACCCTTTCTTCTTCCGATGCACAGCGCTTTGGCATTCGTGCCAGCAGTCTGTTGGCATCCTATTATCCGCGCTACTACGGCTATTATGAAAAGGACATTGGCATCTACACGCATGTCTCTGATCAATACGCAGTTTTCAGCACCAAGGTGATTTCCTGTAGCCCACGCGAAGCATTGTATGTCCTTGATGGGCTGCTTGAGAACAACACGATCCTCAAAATTCGTGAGCATACAACGGACACCCATGGCTACACCGAGATTATTTTTGCGCTGTGCCATCTATTGGGCTTCTACTTCATGCCACGTATCCGGGACTTGAAGGATCAGCAGCTTTATAAAACTGATAGACAAGCTGATTATGGGGTGTTTACGCCATTGCTGACGAAAACTGCCGATCTTGACATCATTGAAGAACAGTGGGAAGAGATGATCCGGGTAGCTATTTCCCTCAAGAAGCGCACAGCCCCTGCCCATGTGATTGTTCAAAGGCTGACTAACAGTTTCCCAGCTGACCGTCTGTCCAAGGCATTTACCAATCTCGGGCGTATCCTCAAGACTCAATACATCTTGCGCTATCTTACCGATCCCAGTCTGCGGCAGACGGTTCAACTCCAGCTAAATAAAGGTGAATATCGGCACAAGCTGCCAAGGCGGATTTTCTTTGCTGATCAGGGTGAGTTCACAACTGGTGATTACGAGGAGATTATGAACAAGGCCAGCTGCTTAAGTCTGGTCTCTAATGCGATCCTGTACTGGAACACCATCAAAATCAATGAAATTGTCGAAAATCTGAGGGCGCAAGGGGAGGTGATTGAGGATGAAACCTTATCCCACATCTCTCTGCTGCCCTTCAGGCATGTGGTGCCCAACGGGACGTATTTTATTGATGACCTATAACTGAAAGTACTACATGATAAGCCTTTCACTAGCACCTTAATTCATAACCGTAGGTTTCTGTCCAAATGCGCCCGCTGGTCCCTTTTGTCCTCTCATCTTTTCACAGGCGCGGGCGGCGTAGCAGGAGAGGGCCTCAGCGATGGGTTGAAATTCGGTCTGTAGGGCTCCGAAGGACTTTGAGGACATGATGTTCTTCTTCGCCGTCATACTCTCCAGCGGCAGGCATGAGACTCCATTCAATTCCCTCACTATTCTTTCCCCCACAACAGTGAAGTGGCGACGAATTATTGTCGGATCAGCCTGCCTGAGTTGTAGGGCGGTTTCGACGCCAAAGTCTGGCAGTTTCTTCGCCCATTTTCTTGCGATTCCCCAGATCTCCTTGATCGGGAAGGACTCTAAAATCTCTGACTGCAGCGCCTGGTCTCGCATGTCAAACACCCCGGTTTTGGTCCGGCGCTTGGCTATATGGTTGGCGACTTTGGCCAGGGTCTTAGTTGGGCCGATGCCAATGGAAACTGGAATTCCTGCCCATTGCTTCACCCTGGCTCGAATCTCTTGGGCGTAGGCTTCCAGGTCCAAATGTGAGAGGCCGTCCAGGGAGAGAAACGCCTCATCAATGGAGTAAACCTCCAGGTCTGGGGTGAATTGGCGGAGGGTTTCCATAACCCGCTGAGATAGGTCTCCGTAAAGCTGATAGTTCGAGGA